>JAEWQT010000056.1 GCA_023399105.1 Pseudomonadota bacterium
GTCTTTAACCATCCAGAAGGCATCTTTCGGTGCAATGCTCAGACCGATTTTTTTCATGACTTTCAGGTCGATCACATCGTCGCCGACAAAACAGACTTCTTCTGTACTGATCATTAATTCATCCAGCAACTGCGACAGTGCCGCCCACTTATCTTTGCAGGCCGGGAAAAAATGCTGAATGCCTAGGTCTTTCACCCGCCGGCTGAGAGCGGCGGATTCCTTGGCTGAAATAACCGCGGTCAGAATGTCGTAGGTGTTCAGCAATTTAATACCGACACCGTCTTTCACATTGAAGTGTTTTACCTGCTCACCATCGGCGGAATACACCAGCGTGCCATCGGTTAATACACCGTCTACATCAAACACCACCAGACGCACCGCCCGGGCTTTTTCTTTGATCACATTGGGTAAATGAACCATGGTCGTTAATCCTGCCTGAGATGCCGGCATTGTAACGGTTTCAGCGCGCGGATGTTAGGGGCGGCATACAGAGAAACTCAGCCAGACCGGGAACCGGTGCCAATTATAAAAAAACAGGTAAACAAAAAATGAAATTTGGTGGAGCCTAGCGGGATCGAACCGCTGACCTCAACACTGCCAGTGTTGCGCTCTCCCAGCTGAGCTAAGGCCCCAAAAAATATTTACTGAGGGACAGTAAATAGTGGCATCCCCAAGGGGATTCGAACCCCTGTTACCGCCGTGAAAGGGCGGTGTCCTAGGCCTCTAGACGATGGGGACACAAGGACTGTTTGAGAGTTTGGTGGAGCCTAGCGGGATCGAACCGCTGACCTCAACACTGCCAGTGTTGCGCTCTCCCAGCTGAGCTAAGGCCCCGTCTCAAAACGTGGGCGAATCTTACTGATGGCCCCCAAAGGTGTCAACAATAAGATTCAAAAAATTTTCATAAACAATAACTTAGAGCGTTTTGCCGGGGCAGAAGCTCCCCTGCCCTGGCAAATCAACCACTTATTCGGCAGTGGTTACCGCAGCGGCTTCAGCAGCAATGGCAGCCAGAATCTGCTGGTAGTCTTTTTCCAGTTTCTTCAGGCGTTTTTTACCCAACTCCACCGGACCAACCACCACACTTAACGCATGCCGCAACCGCGCACGACTCATATCCGGCCCCAGCAGCGCCATGCTGTCGAGTACGGAAATGGTGGCCGGGGTACCGGCAATGGCAATAAAGAACGGGAACAGGAAATCACGGATTTTCAGATCCAGCTGTTTCGCCAGCGGGAACAGGCTCTGCTCAATGGATTCCTTTGACCAGTGGCGAATGCTTTCCAGCTGCCATAAACCAAATTGCAACAGCGCCAGCAACTTCTCTTCGTCGTAGGCTTTGTGTTCAAACTGCGCCGGCGTCAGCTGCGTTAAACCACCGAGGAAATGCCCGGCCAGCGGCACCACATCGGAGAAGGTTTCCACCCGCGGCTGTACGTGGGGAATAATCGGCAGGACACGTTCGGCTTTCAGGCCCCATTGCGCAAAACGCTGAGCAAAGGTTTCAACATCCAGCTCACGCAGCCACAGGCTGTTCAGCCAGCGCAATTTTTCCAGATCGAACACCGGCCCACCCAGCGATACGCGGTGAATATCGAAGTGGCTGAACATGTCTTCACGGCTGAACTTTTCCCGTTCATCCGGCATCGACCAGCCCATGCGGCCCAGATAGTTCAGCAGCGCTTCCGGCATAAAGCCCATGCGCTCGTAGAACATAATGGAGGTGGGGTTTTTACGCTTGCTCAGCTTGCTCTTATCCGGGTTACGCAGCAGCGGCATGTGGCACAGCTGCGGCATATTCCAGCCAAAGTATTCGTACAGTAATTTGTGCTTGGGTGCGGAACTGATCCACTCTTCACCCCGGATAACGTGGGTGATTTCCATCAGATGATCATCCACCACGTTGGCCAGATGGTAGGTCGGCATACCATCCGACTTCATCAGCACCTGCGCATCCACCTGTGACCAGTCCAGCTCAATCGGGCCGCGCAGCAGGTCATTCACCACGCACACGCCCTCTTCCGGCACCATCATGCGCACCACATAAGGAGCGCCGGCGGCTTCGCGGCGGGCAGCTTCATCAGCCGGTAACAATAAATCTGAGGGCTTCAGCGCCATACTGCTGTCAGACGCCTGACGGGCAGCGCGCATCGCATCCAGTTCTTCCGGAGTACGGTAGCATTTAAAGGCATGACCGGAAGCCAGCAGCTTTTCCACATGCTCGGCATACACCGAGCCACGCTCGCTCTGACGATACGGACCGTGCGGACCACCCACATCCGGGCCTTCTGACCATTCGATACCCAGCCAGCGCAGACTGTCGAGAATCGCCTGTTCCGATTCCGGCGTGCTGCGCACCTGATCGGTGTCTTCAATACGCAGGATAAATTCACCGCCGTGCTGACGGGCAAAGGCCAGGTTGAACAAAGCAATGTAGGCGGTGCCTACGTGCGGATCGCCAGTGGGCGACGGCGCAACACGGGTGCGGACCTTGGTCATAACGGATTTCCGGTAATAAGTAATTCAAGGCCGGCGATTATAGAGAATTAAGGCATTGGCTGCATCTGATCCGCAGAAACGCGTTGACGCGGATTTCAGACATTAAAAAAGCCCCGGTCTTGCGACAGGGGCTGCATAAGGTCGGGATGACCGTCAGCAAAGCTGACGTTTGTCGCTCGTACCTCGCTCGGTACGAACCCACGAGGGTTCTCTGTACCCGCCCATCACCGTGAAATTCAGACATTAAAAAAGCCCCGGTCTTGCGACAGGGGCTTTTTTAATGTTGATTCGTGGCGGTGAGGGAGGGATTCGAACCCTCGATAGGGATAAACCTATACACGCTTTCCAGGCGTGCTCCTTCAACCACTCGGACACCTCACCGGATCTGAGCTAGCTCAGAGGCCGCGAACTATACGCACAGCCCTGCTGCCAGTCAACACCCGGTGATGCAATTCGTTGTTTTCAGAGCGTTTTTGCTTCCCAGGCGGTTACAAAATCACGAACCTCAAGTTCCGGTACGGCCTTAGGCGTGGTGTTGGGATGGCCAACGTAGATAAAGCCCACGATCTGTTCATTGGCCGCCAGCCCCAGCGCTGCGGCGACGGCCGGGTTATGAGCAACATCACCACTGCGCCAGATGGCACCAAGCCCCAGCGCCCAGGCAGCATTGAGCATGTTCTGTACGCCGGCCCCGGTCGACAGCATCTGCTCCAGCGCCGGCACTTTGGGATGCTCCTGCACCCGGCAGATGGCAACAATGACCAGTGGCGCACGTAAGGGAGCATTCAGCAGTTTTTGTTGTTTGTCGGCCGGCAGTTGCTGCCAATCGGGGGTGGCCTGTAAAAATATTTCCCCCAGACGGGAACGGGCGGCGCCCTGAACGGTCAGATAGCGGCTCGGACGCAGCCAGGCATGGTCGGCGGCGCGCAGTGCAGCACGGATCAGCATTTCCTGCTGGTCATTGGTAATATCCGGTCCACTGAGCTGAGCAATGGAAACACGCTGGGTGAGAACATCAAGGGCATGCATAGGTGCTGTCCATATCAATAAAAAAATAACCGTATTGCCTTAAAGTGCAGCACAACTGAATCAAAACGGCTGCACTTGCTGTCATGACATATTCTGAGTATACAGATGAACTCTATCATTAAAGCCGGTAGCATCGTGGCCTTTATTATAAGAAAAAAACTGCTGAGTCTGCCTCATGTCCAGACCGCATGATCCGTCCCATTTTACCGAAACCACCCTGCCACGGCAGGATTACATGGCCCGGATGCTGGGTTATGGGGTGGCTGCCGTTACCGTTATGGTGGGTTATCTGCTGGAGTACTTCGACCAGCGTGTATTTGCGGTCGCTCTGGTCAGCTTACTGTACCCGCATCTGGTTTTTATCCTCAGCCGTCCGTTTGAAAAAAAGAAGCGTGCCACCCGCAAGTTTCTGATTCATATCGACGCCTTTCTGTTCGGTATTTTTCTGGGTTTTCTGCACCTGCCGATGGAAATCGCCGGCTTGTTTCTGATTATGATCAACACCAGCTTTATTGTGGTCGGCAGTATTACCGCCTGGGTATTTTGCGTCATATCACTGGCGGCTGGCGTATCTGCCGGCATTCTGATTTTTGGTTTTCATACGGCCCCACCGGCACCGCCAGCTCTGTTTATGACGGCAGCTTTCGGTGTGGGGATGCATCTGGCCGTCACTGCCTTTAACAGTAACCGCCAGGCCCGCGACCTGATCCGGCTTAAGCAAAAGTTTCAGGGCCAGGTGGAACGCTTTCAGGCTTTGTCACAGCAGGTGTCCAAATACGTGGCACCGCAGGTATGGGAATCCATTTTCTCCGGTCGCCGTCAGGCACGGCTGGAAACCCAGCGGAAAAAACTGGTGGTGTTTTTCTCTGACATCGTTGGGTTTTCATCCTTGTCCGAGCAGATGGAGGCCGAGGCTTTCACCGATTTACTGAATCAATACCTCACTGATATGTCCCGCATCGCGCTGAAATACGGCGGCACCATCGATAAGTTTATCGGTGACGGGATTATGATTTTCTTTGGCGACCCGGTCAGTAAGGGCACCAAACGTGATGCGCTGGCCTGCGTATCCATGGCCATTGAGATGCGCCGCCACATGCTGAAACTGCGCAAACAATGGGCCGAACACGGTATGACCGCCCCACTGCAGATCCGCATGGGTATTAACACTGGTTACTGCACCGTGGGTAACTTTGGTACCGACAGCCGTATGGATTACACCATCATCGGTAAAGAGGTTAACCTCGCCAGCCGGCTGGAAAGTGAAGCCGATGCCGGTGAGATTCTGATTTCCCACGAAACCTTTGCGCTGGTGAAAGATAAAATCATCTGCCGTCAACGCGGTACCGCGATGGTGAAAGGTTTCCGCGATCCGGTACCGCTGTATCAGGTAGTGGATTACCGCCGCGACCTGGGCTCTAACCCCAGCTTTGTTAATCATGAAACGGAAGGCTTCTCGCTCTATCTGGAGTCGGACAAAATCCGCGAAGAAGAGAAAGAACGGGTGGCCGATGCCCTGGAAAAAGCAGCCAATAAACTGCGCGGCAAAGTGGCCGATGTGAGCCGCTGACACTCAGCAATTCAGCGGTTCACCAGCGGCCGGCATTATTGCCGGCCAGTGCGGAAGTTTTCAGCCAGCGCCTGCGGATCTGAACTGCGGAACGGATTAATATCCAACCCACCCCGGCGCACATAGCGCGCATATACCGTCAGCGCCTCTGGCTGACAACGCTGCCAGATATCGTGAAAGGTGCGCTCAGCGCACTGCTCATGAAAATCCTGATGCTGGCGCAACGAAATAACATAGGCCAGTAACGCCGCCTCATCCAACGTCTGCCCGCGGTAATAAATATACAGAGAACCCCAATCCGGCTGTCCGGTAACCGGGCAGTTGGATTTCAGCAAATGGCTGCACAACCAGCCATTAAACTGCCCCTCAGCCAGTTTTAATAAACCGGCATCCGGTTGATAAGCCTGCACCTCGATATCCAGCTCATCAATGCAACGGGCTGCGGGTGGCTGCGGGAATTGCACCTCCAGCGGATGCAATACCACTGTAACCGGCGCCCCAGCCGCGGCCGATAAATCCTGCACCATTAACTGCTGCACAGTTTGTGCATCAGCAAAACGGCTCTGATTAAACGAATTCAGATACAGCTTGAACGACTTGGATTCAATCAGAAAACGGCTGCTGGCCGGAATGCGGAATTCCGCCATGCACACCAGCGGTTTGCCACGTTCATTCAGCCAGGAAATTTCATAACCATTCCAGATATCCTCGCCATAAAAGGTTACCGCACTGCGATCCAGCCCCTGAGCCTGCCAGCTTTCATTACGCTCGATAGGAAACAATAACGACGGATCGTACTGATCTTTATAGGCCGATACTTTTCCCAGCGGATTAAATTCACTTGTTACCGATGTCATACCGACCTCACTGACGCATCCCCACACCGCGCCGCAGCAGCCACAAACTCCAGCCGCCCAACAGCAGAATAAATACACCCAGCATCAGCATGGCAAACAGCACATTGATATCGCTGATGCCGAGAATGCCGTAGCGGAAGGTATTTACCATGTACAGAATGGGATTAAACAAAGACACCTGCTGCCAGAATCCCGGCAGCAGGCTGATGGAATAAAACACCCCGCCCAGATAGGTTAAGGGGGTAATAATAAAGGTCGGAATAATGGCAATGTCATCAAACTTGGTGGCAAAGACGGCATTAATAAAACCGCCCAGCGAGAACACCACCGCAGACAACAGCACAACACCGATCACAACAGCCAGGTTATGAATCTGCAGATCGGTAAAATACAGCGACAACAGCGTTACGATAAAACCAACGGCGACCCCACGCGCCACGCCGCCGGCTACATAGCCCAACAGCAGAGTAACCGGATGCACCGGTGCCACCATCAGCTCTTCCAGACTGCGCTGAAATTTATTGCTGAAGAAAGAAGACGACACGTTGCCATAAGCATTGGTAATCACGCTCATCATGATCAGACCCGGCACAATAAACGACATGTAATCGACGCCATCCATCGGGCCGATTTTACTGCCGATCAGCTGGCCGAAAATAACAAAATACAGGGTCATGGTGATGGCTGGCGGCAACAGGGTTTGCTGCCAGATGCGCATAAAACGCCGCACTTCCTTCACCAGAATGGTGCTGAACGCCACCCACTGAATACGCCACACGCTCATGCTTTGCCTCCCCGCACCAGACCCACAAACAATTCCTCCAGCCGGTTGGACTTGGTACGCATACTGCGCACTTCAATACCGCGTTCGCTCAGCAAAGCAAAAATCCGGTTAATGCTCTGGCCTTTTTCCACTGTAACTTCAAAGCCATCGTCGGCAATTTTTCGTGAGAGATAGCCAGGCAGAGAAAAATCATCCGCAATGCTGCAGTTCAGATCGACAATAAAGGTTTCGGTACTGAGCTGGCTGAGCAACTTGCGGATACTGGTGGCCTGAATAATTTCACCCTTATCGATGATGGCGATATTGCGGCACAGCTGTTCCGCCTCTTCCAGATAATGAGTGGTTAAAATAATGGTCATGCCCTGCCGGTTTAGCGTTTGCATGAATTCCCACATGGAACGCCGCAGTTCAATGTCAACCCCGGCAGTCGGCTCATCCAGAATCAGTACCTTGGGTTCATGCACCAGCGCCCGGGCAATCATTAAACGGCGCTTCATACCTCCGGACAGCATACGCGATTGCTGATCGCGCTTATCCCATAAATCCAGGGCTTTCAGCAGTTTTTCAGCATTGGGAGCCGCCTGCTCCGCGGTCAGGCCAAAATACCCGGCCTGGGTGATAACAATGTCATACACCTTTTCAAACTGATTGAAATTGAATTCCTGCGGCACCACCCCCAAATAGCGACGGGCTGAGAATGCCTGCTGGTTAACGTCGAACCCCATCACTTCGGCACTGCCGCTGGTTTTCTGTACCAGCCCCGCCAGAATGCCAAGCGTGGTAGACTTGCCGGCACCATTGGGCCCGAGCAGAGCAAAAAAATCGCCCTGCTCCACACTCAGACTGATGCCTTTCAGGGCCTGAAAGCCATTGCTGTAAACTTTGGTGAGGTCTCGCACCACCAGCGCGGGAACTGACATTGAATAACCTTAAGAGTGAAACATGAATGAACGACTGAATGACCACATCCAGCTGCTGTACCGCGTTCAGGAACGGCTGAGCAATGCCCAGCCGCAAGCCGGCGGGCTGATCAGTGATGAGATTCTACACCAGCTGGCACAGGTTATTGACCTGCTGCAGGAACATTCTGATTCAGCCTATGCCCAGGGCGGCGATTGGCTGGTGCACATTTTCACCCATGCACCACAACTGACGCCTGCCATTGACCGGGATTTGCTGTGGTTTTTTGGTGGCGAGTGTCTGCATTTCCTGACCGATGAAGAAATCAATCTGTTTCAGCAACTGGATGAACTGGAAGAAGAAAACCGCCAGCGTGGCGCAGTGTTTGACCGTCAGGTGGCCAAACAACTGCTGCAGAGTGGCGGTTCCGGGTTTAATGCCTGAAGCATTAAGACAAACGTAAAAACAGGACAGCAGAACAGGCTCCGGCCAGAGGCCGGAGCCTGTTGCTCAGCTTAAGCCTTTGCTTTTCAGGATCTGTTCGATCTCGGCCAGACAGGCCGGGTCATCAATGGTAGATGGCGCCTGATACTCTTCGTGGTTGGCAATATTGCGCAGTACTTTGCGCAAAATTTTGCCAGAACGGGTTTTCGGCAAGCGCTGCACTACAATGGCATCGCGGAAGCTGGCGACGGCACCAATCTGATCCCGTACCCGCTGCACCAGCTCGGCACGCAGCTGTTCCTCATCAATCTGCACACCGTCTTTCAGCAGCACCAACCCTAATGGCTCTTCGCCTTTCAGCTCGCTGTGCCGGCCAATCACTGCGCATTCTGCCACCGCTTCATGCCCGGCCACGACCTCTTCCATTTCACCGGTCGATAACCGGTGACCGGCGACGTTGATGATGTCATCGGTACGCCCCAGCACATACAGGTAGTTGTCGGCATCCACATAACCACCGTCACCGGTAATGTAATAGCCTTTGAAGGTATTCAGATACCCGGCCTCAAAGCGCTCATGATTCGCCCAGATGGTCGGCAGACAGCCCGGAGGCAATGGCAGCTTAATGGCAATAATGCCCTGCTCGCCGGCGGCTACCGGCTTGCCCCTGGCATCCAGAATCTGCACGTTATAACCTGGCGATGGCCGGGTTACCGACCCGGCTTTTACCGCTACCGGATCGAGTCCGACATGGTTGCCGGCAATGGCCCAACCGGTTTCGGTCTGCCACCAGTGATCAATCACCGGGCGCTGCAGATGCTTAACCACCCAGTCGTAGGTGGGCGGATCCAGCCGCTCGCCGGCCATAAAAATGGTTTTCAGCTTGCTCAGGTCATATTTGCCTGCCTGAGTGCACTCCGGATCTTCTTTGCGGATAGCCCGGAACGCAGTCGGGGCGGCAAACAGTCCTTTCACACCATACTCAGCACACACGCGCCAGAACGCACCGGCATCCGGAGTGCGTACCGGTTTACCTTCGTAAAGAATGGTGGTGCAGCCGGCGATCAGCGGCGCATAAACAATGTAGGAGTGGCCAACCACCCAGCCCACATCCGAGGCGGCCCAGAACACGTCACCGGGCTGCATATCGTACATAACTTTCATGCTGTAACGCATGGCCACGGCATGGCCACCGTTATCACGCACAACGCCTTTGGGCTTGCCGGTGGTACCGGAGGTGTAGAGTACATAGAGCGGGTCATCACCCCGTACCGGAGTGCAATCGGCCGGTTGCGCCCGGGCAACCGTTTGTGAC
>JAEWQT010000139.1 GCA_023399105.1 Pseudomonadota bacterium
CAGTATAACAACTGACAGGCCGGGTAACACCCCCTGCCGCTGTGCTACACTGGCGCCCTCTTTTACCCCTTTGCACGGTAACCATCATGGCCGAACCCGGACGCTATCATCACCTGACTGTTGTGGAAGAACAGCCACACGGCCTGTATCTGGACGACGCGGAAGGCGGCAAAGTGTTGCTGCCGCGCAAACAGATTCCGGCCAATACCGCCATCGGCGATGTGCTGAAAGTCTTTGTCTATCTGGATTCCGATGATCGCCCTATTGCCACCACGCTGCGGCCGAAAGCCCAGCTGCATCAGGTGGCCTGGCTGAATGTGGTGGATGTGAATAAGACCGGCGCCTTTCTCGACTGGGGGCTGGCGAAAGATTTATTTGTGCCCTTCAGCGAGCAAAAACAACGGCTGGAGCCTGGTAAATCCTGCGCTGTGTACCTGTATCTGGATAACACCGGACGCATTGTCGCCAGTACCAAGCTGAACCGTTTTATTAAAGACGAAGTGGCGTCCATCTGGCCCGGCGAACCCCTGCCGCTGAAAAATGGCGATGCGGTGAAATTGTTTATCGCCCAGCGTACCGAACTGGGCTACAAAGCGGTGGTGAACAACGAATACTGGGGCATTTTATACAATACCGATGTCCGCAGCGCGATACGGGTTGGCCAGAAGCTGGATGGGTTTATCAAGCGGGTTCGGGAAGATAAGCGACTGGATTTAATGCTGGAACCGGCCGGCCATGAAAAAGCCGACCCGCTGGCTAAACGCATTCTGAAAAAACTGGAAGATAACCAGGGTTTCCTGCCCATGGGCGACCATTCACCGGCCGATTTAATTGAACTGCATTTTGCCGTAAGCAAGCGCACGTTCAAAATGGCCATTGGTAAGTTGCTGAAAGAGCGCCGTATTGCTATTGAAGAAAATGGCATTCGCCTGACAACCACTGACCAGCCTGCCGAAATACAACGTCCGCCCAAAACACCTGTAGCCGATATTGAACACCGTGCAGAACAGCGGGCAGAAAAAACCACCGGGGTTAACACCAAACCGGCGAAAAAAGTGCTGCGTAATCCCAAACATAAAAGCAGCAACACGCTGGGCCTGAAAAAATAATGGCGGCAGCAAAGCCATAAAAAAATGGGGCGCACTGCGCCCCGTTTTTTTGCTCAATTTCAGCCGTCAGGGTTTATTCAGCAGACGCCATATAATCACGGCGCTGCTGTTCACTGGCAATATAGCGTAACCACTGCTCAGCGGCTTTGGCGCCGTCTTCATCCTGCTGCGCCAGCTCAAAACTTTTCCGCGCCGAGCCCAGATCATCCAGATTAAACAACACCAGTCCTTTCAGAATATGCGCCTGATAAGGTTGTGCCAGCTCACCCAGCTGCAAGGCTTTATTAATATTGTTAAGCGCCAGATCCCATTCCTGACGTTCGGTATGAATTTGTGCCAGCTTGTAGAAATCCATCCCCGCCTGAGACGCTTCTGCGGCTTTGCCCATCACCACAATGGCTTTATCGTATTCTTTCGCCAGCATCCAGGCATCGCCCAGTAACGACAGATTACGGGCGCTGGGCTTCACAATCTCATCCTGCATGCCTTTGCTGAGTACCACGGCGGCTTTAAAGGGAATGTCCTGCGCCAGTAATGCCTGCGCCAGATTCACCAGTTCGGCTTCTTTGCCAAGCATGCCTTTATCGTAAGCGGTTTCCAGGGTGGAGAGTTCTTTCAGCGGCTTATTCAACTCGCTGTAAACCGCTGCCAGCTGCACCCAGTATTGTGATTTTGGATACAGCGTGGCCAGGTCTTGCAGGCAACGCGCCAGACTGTTGAAGTCTTTGTTCTGGTAATACACCGCACGCTCCAGCAACAACCAGTTTTCTTTCGGCTGCTGCCCCTGCTCTTTGGTTAAAGCAATGGCTTTTTTAACATCAGGCAGTGCTTTGCCGTATTGCTCCAGCTGGAACTGCATTTGGGCGCGCAGAATATAGGCCTCAGCGCTGGGCTTTTCGACCACGGCAAACCATTTGTTCAGCATACTTAACGCGGCTTTATAGTTTTCCTGCATCATCTGCAGCTTGGCCAGACTGTACAGCGTGGTTTGTTCCAGACTTTCCGGAATATTCTCAATGGCAATGACTTGCTCATAGGCTTTGATGGCACCGGCATAGTCTTCTTTATTAAACGCCAGATAGGCCGCCATATTATGCGTCATCGCTTGTTCATAACTGTTGCGGCGGATCTTTTCCAATGCATCCAGGCGATCCTGCGCTTCAGAAAATTTCTTTTCATCGGCCAGCGCCCGCACTTCATCCAGTTTCTGATAAATCTGCGGCCGCAGGGTTTGCGTACGGCGCACCCGTGGCTTGCTGGCTTGTGAAGATTGCTCCTGCGCCTGTGTTTCAGGCGTTAGCAGGGGCACCGCACTGGTGCCGGTATACGCCAGCACGCCGGTTAATAAGACTGAGCATAAACGTTTCATGGTTGCCTCCATCCGCCTCAGCGGCCGCTTTTATCCAGCTCGAAGCGGATAATGTTGCGTACGCCGTCCACCTGCACGGGTTTACCGTTGTCGATTTTCGGCTTGTATTTAAATTTGGTTACCGCGGCCATGGCTTCGCGGTCGAAAATACCTGGCGGGCTGGCTTCAATAACCCGCGGGTTAGTAACCGTGCCCAGCGTGGTGACGGAAAATTCCACCACCACATAGCCTTCAATACCCTGTTGCGCAGCCCGACGGGGGTAATTCGGCGCCACTTTCACAATGGGTAAATATTCACCATCGCCACTGCCGCCACTTAAGCCGGCATCCACTGCCAGATCGGCACCGATATCAAAGCCGCTGACATCAAAGCCGCTGGTATCGGCCTTGGCCATTTCTGGTTTGGGCAGATCGGGCGTTGGCGGCTCCTCTGGCGGCGCCGGTGGTTTTTCTGGTTTGCGGTCTTTGGTTTGTACATCGTCGTCCGGGGTTTCCATCACAAAGCTTTGCAAACGATCGGTGGTCTGATCATTCAGTACCGACCCGCCACTGCTGATCAGGCTTTGCATCACCCAGAATACGGCAAAGGTTGCCAGCCCGGCGGCCAGCAATGCGACGCCGAAACGCGGCAGGCTGGATTGCATATCAACGCGCCTCCGTTGCCAGCGACACGTCGTACACACCGGCGGCCCGGGCGGCATCCATTACCGCGACCAGCACCTTGGTGCGGGCTTCTTCGTCGGCCTGAATCACTACCGTGCCCTGCGGGTTTTCCGCGTGCATCCGTTCAATATTGGCGCGCACCTGGCTTTCTTCGACCTTGCGCTTATCAATCCAGATTTCGCCCTTGTCATTCACCGCAATCAGAATATTGGCGCGTGGTTTGGACATGGACGTACTGGCATCCGGGCGATTTACATCAATACCGGTTTCTTTTACGAATGACGCGGTGACGATGAAGAAAATGAGCATAATAAACACCACGTCGAGCATTGGCGTAATATCAATTTCGCCTTCTTCTGCCTGCGGTGTGAGGT
>JAEWQT010000182.1 GCA_023399105.1 Pseudomonadota bacterium
AGCCTGCCGTGCCCATCACCACGCCCAGCTGCTGCAACGTCAGGCCCGCATCGCTGAGCATGGGGCGGATCATCGGTGTGCCGAAAGCATCGCCGAACTTGTAGGTCAGCAGCAGTAACAGCCACCAGCCGGCATGGCGCAACCGGAAAAATCCAAGCCACAATGGCCACAGCGGTTGCTCATCCACCACATGGGGACAGGGGCGGAAAAACCATAACGGCAAGGTTCCCAGTGCCATCAGTGCGGCCAGCAACCATAACGACCATTGCCAGCCTAACAATCCGTACAAAGACACCAGCAAGCCACCGGCCAGAATCATACCGATGCGGTAACCCGCCACCTGTATGCCATTACCGATGCCCCGTTGTGCTGGCGGCAGGTTTTCCACCGCCAGTGCATCGGTGGCGATGTCCTGCGTGGCAATCAGGGTATTCAGCAGCATCAGTACGCTGGCAAACAACACCAGGTTGGCCGTCCAGCCGGATAACGGCTGGGCAGATATCACCAGCAATACCACCACCGCCGCGGCATTCATGCCGATAATCCAGCTGCGGCGGAATTCCCCACCCACCAGCGAGAAGCGGTCCAGCCAGGGCGCCCACACAAATTTGAGCGCCCAGGGTAACGACAACAGTGACAATAATCCGATAACGGCCAGATCCAGCCCCTGCTCGCGCAGCAGCACCGGCATCGCCTGGCCAAAGAAACCATGCGGCAAGCCCTGCACCACATAGAGTGCAGTTAAGGCAACCCAGGGGGTTTTACTCTGCCACATCGGCGCTCTGATCCGTTATTAGCTTATTAACGGCTGCCTGAGCCGCTGAGCGCGCCGCGCGGTGCAGGCGCTCAATATCCGCCGCCTGCTGCAAGGCACAGGCGCGTAATTGCTGCGCCCGCATACGGCGGATTTCTTCCAGTGGGTCGGGTTTATCGCTCATACAACCTCCGTCAGACCGGCTGCGATTGTGACGGCAAGCGCAGAATAAAAAAACCCCGCACGAGGCGGGGGCAATACCTTCAGGTATCCAAGAGTGGTGAGAACAAAAAAACAGGAACGCTGAGGCGTTCCCGGTGAATACAGAAACGACTCAGCGCTCCAGAATGGCAACCACGCCCTGACCGCCGGCAGCACAGATCGAGATCAGGCCGCGACCTGAGCCTTTTTCTTCCAGCATTTTAGCCAGACTGGCGACAATGCGGCCCCCGGTCGCAGCGAACGGATGACCGGTGGCAATAGAGGAACCGTTCACGTTCAGTTTGCTGCGATCAATGCTGCCCAAGGCTTTATCCAGACCGAGTTTTTCTTTGCAGAATGTCTCGTCTTCCCAGGCTTTCAGGGTTGAAGCAACAACACCGGCAAAGGCTTCGTGAATTTCATAAAAATCGAAATCCTGCAGGGTTAAACCCGCACGCTGCAGCATACGTGGCACAGCATAAGCCGGGGCCAGCAGCAGTCCTTCTTTATGGGTTTTGCCATCTTTGCCGAAGAAATCCACCGCGGCAGTTTCATGGAAACTTAAATAGGCTTTCACCGGCAGATTATGCGCTTGCGCCCACTCTTCCGAGGCCAGCAGCACCACCGATGCACCATCGGTGAGCGCAGAGGAATTACCGGCCGTTAACGTGCCCTGGCCGGATTTTTTATCGAAAGCCGGCTTCAGTGACGCCAGCTTGGCCATATCCGGCTGACGCGCCAGGTTGTCTTGGTCCAGCCCCAGGAACGGAGTCACCAGATCATCGAAAAAACCACGCTCGTACGCGGCCAGCAAATTGGTGTGACTGTTAAACGCAATCTCATCCTGCTCTTCGCGCGTGATGCCCCACTCTTTGACCGTCAGTTCGGTATGCTCACCCATCGACAAATTGGTGCGTGGCTCACCGTTGCGCGGAATCAATGGGGCCAGATGTTTGGGGCGGATTTTTGCCAGCAGTTTCAGCTTAGCGCCTGTGGTTTTGGCGCGGTTAATGTCGAGCAGAATTTTACGCAAGCCCTCGTTCACACCAATCGGCGCATCCGAGGTGGTATCGGAACCTCCGGCAATGGCACTGTCGATCTGACCCAGAGCGATTTTATTGGCGGCCATGATAATGGCCTGTAAACCGGTGCCGCAGGCTTGCTGAATATCCACGGCCGGCGTATGCGGATCGAGCGCGGTGCTGAGTACCGTTTCGCGCGCCAGATTAAAATCACGGCTGTGTTTAATAACCGCGCCGGCAATGACTTCGCCGATGCGTTCGCCCTGCAGGTGGTAACGGTTAATCAGGCCATTCATCGCGGCAGTCAGCATGTCCTGATTACTGGCATAGGAATACACCGAATTGGAACGGGCGAAGGGAATGCGGTTGCCACCGATAATCGCCACACGACGAATGGCGGAAGAACTGGGCTGAGACATAGACGGATTCCTGTCTGAAAAATCGGGAAACAATAACAACACAAACGGCAGTAACAACCACGGCCGGTAGAAGGTGAAGTTTAGCCAGCCTGCGCATGACCGCATTGGCCAAACTGACACCCGGCCAGACGGGCGCGGTCAATCCGTAGGTTTCTGATTATTGCTTTAATCTGCTACCGTTCGGCGTTTATTTGCCACTTGCGTGTTTTTTCAGGATCTTTTTCATGAGCAATTTTATTGAAGCCATTCTCGACAGCGGCGTTGGCCGCAGCCTGATGAAATCGGTGCTGCCCAAAGCCATTGAACTGAAGCGTTACAATCCCGGTCAGGCCACCTATTTCGAAGGCCGTGTCCTCATCGGCGCCGGCAGCAATGCGGCCCTGCTGAACGACGTGCTGCGCAACCTCAAAGATGCCAACGCGCAGGTGTTTTATCCGGCCGCTGCTGCCACCGCCGGCCTGATCGTCAAAGCGGCTGAAGCCGCGGGTGTTAAAGCCATTGGTCTGGAAATTCACCCGGACATGGCCGACAAATTCGATGCTTTTGTATTTGATGCCTCAGGCTTTGCCGAAGCCTCCGACCTGAACCAGCTGTACACCTTTTTCCATCCGGTGATGCGCAAGCTCAGCAGCAATGGCCGGGTGATTGTACTGGGCCGCCCGCACATGACAGCCAGCAGCGGCGAACAGGCTGCGGCCATGCGCGCCCTGGAAGGTTTCGCCCGTTCTGTTGCGAAAGAAATCGGTAAGAAAAGCGCCACCGCACAAGCGGTGTATGTGGAAACCGGTGCGGAAGCCAACCTGGATGCCGCTTTCCGTTTCGTGATCTCCGCCAAATCCTGTTACGTCGATGGCCAGGTCATCATCGTGCGTAAAGCCGATACCGTCGCGTATCCCGACTGGCACAAGCCGCTGGCCGGCAAAGTGGCGCTGGTGACCGGTGCGTCCCGTGGCATCGGTGAAGCCATTGCCCGCACCCTGGCCCGGGATGGCGCCAAAGTGCTGGGCCTTGATATTCCGCCGGCCGAAGCCGACCTGCAGCGCGTGATGGCGGAGATCGACGGCGAGGTTCTGCTGGGGGATATTTCCTCTGCCGAGGCACCGCAACTGATTTCCGACAAGCTGAAAACCATGGGTGGTGGTGACATCATCGTGCACAACGCCGGTATCACCCGCGACAAAACTCTGGCCAATATGCCGGAACACTGGTGGAAAATGACCATCGACATCAACCTGGCGGCGGAAGAACGCATCAACCATGCGCTGTTTGAACAAGGCACCCTGAACAGCGGTGGCCGCATCATCTGCGTATCCTCCATGAACGGTATTGCCGGCCAGACCGGTCAGACCAACTACTCAGCGTCCAAAGCGGGTGTGATTGGGTATGTGCAGTACATGGCCGATGAACTGCTGGTCAAAGGCATCACCATCAACGCGGTGGCACCGGGCTTTATCGAAACCGCCATGACCGACGCAATTCCGGTTGTTACCCGGGAAATCGGCCGCCGCCTGAACTCATTGTCGCAGGGCGGTAAGCCGGTGGATGTGGCCGAAACCATCGCCTTCTTTGCCAACCCGGCCGCCACTGGTGTAACCGGCAACATTGTCCGCGTGTGCGGACAATCGCTGGTCGGCGCCTGAGTCAGCCGCCCCAACCGGTCAGGCAGCCCGCTGTCTGACCGGTCATTCCAGTCTTTAGCATTGGACAATTCGGGTCAGGGTGTTTCAAATTCAATAACAATAGCTACACTTGCGATTCTGACTTTCTGAATCCAGTGGTATGCCCGAGAATTCCACCAGCAACAGCATTCCGGCTAACTTACCGATTGTGCGCTACAACCAGTTTCTGGAGATGCTGCTCAGTGGCCGGCCGCTGGAATCGCTGCTGCACGAGCTGATTCTGCTGATTCAGGAAAAACAGCCCGATTGCATTGCCTCCATCATGCTGATCAGCGATGACGGCAAACACCTGCACGTTGGTGCCTCGACCGATCTGCCCGATTATTACCTGCAGGCCATTAATGGCATTGACGTCCGTGATGGCAGTGCTTCCTGTGGCAGCGCCGCGGCGCGCGCCCAGCTGGTGATTGCCGAAGATCTGCAGAAAGACCCACGCTGGGCCGATTACCGCAACCTGACCAGTCAGGCCGGTCTGCGTTCCTGCTGGTC
>JAEWQT010000237.1 GCA_023399105.1 Pseudomonadota bacterium
AGCAGCTGGAGACCATGCACCGTTACAAAACCGGTGCGCTGATCCGTGCTTCGGTCCTGATGGGCGCGACCTGTGCGCCGTTGGCGCCGGCAGCGGCAACCTTGCAGGCACTGACGGACTATGCCGATGCCGTGGGGCTGGCCTTTCAGGTGTGGGACGACATTCTGGATGTGGAAGGCGACACCGCTGTGTTGGGCAAACAGCAGGGTTCGGATCTGGCGCACAACAAACCCACCTATCCGGCTTTGCTGGGGCTGGATGGCGCGCACCAGAAAGCCACTGAACTGATTGAACGGGCGCAGCAGTCTCTGCTGCAGGTGCCGGGCGATACCAGCCTGCTGGCCGAGCTGGCCGGCTATGTGATTAACCGCGACCACTGACGGTCACGGCCACCGTTATTGGCGCTACTCATTACTGCCAACAGCCGTTAGAATACCAGCCCTTTTGTGCCGGCTGCGCCGGCCCCGTTGATGTGCTGACTGCAGGCCGATGACATTTACTGAAATCCCACATACCCGTCCACTGACACCGTTGCTCGACAGTCTGGATACTCCGGAACAGTTGCGCACGCTGGAAGAAGCACAGTTGCCGCAGCTCTGCACCGAGCTGCGCGAGTTTCTGCTCTGGAGTGTCAGTCAGTCCGGCGGTCATTTTGCGGCGGGACTCGGCGTGGTCGAACTCACGGTGGCGCTGCATTTTGTCTTCAATACCCCGGCTGACCGGCTGGTCTGGGATGTGGGGCATCAGGCGTATCCGCACAAAGTACTGACTGGTCGTCGCGAGAAGATGCACATCATACGCAGCCAGGAAGGCCCGGCGGCTTTCCCGCTGCGCAGCGAAAGTGAATACGACACCTTTGGCGTGGGCCACTCCAGTACCTCCATCAGTGCCGCGCTGGGCATGGCCATGGCCTTGCGCGCCCGTGGCGAAGAGCGCCAGACGGTGGCCATTATTGGTGACGGCGCCATGACCGCCGGGCTGGCCTTTGAAGCCCTGAATCACGCCGGCCACGAAAAGGCCGATATGCTGGTGATCCTGAACGACAACGATATGTCGATATCCAACAACGTCGGCGCGCTGAATAAATATTTCACCCGTATCTGGTCCAGCCGTACCTATTCAGCCTTGCGTGAAGGCAGCAAGCGGGTGCTGGAAAAAATCCCGGCGGCCTGGGAATTTGCCCGCCGTACCGAAGAGCACATGAAAGGCATGGTAGCCCCCGGCACCCTGTTTGAAGAGCTGGGCTTCAACTACTACGGCCCCATCGACGGCCACGATCTGGATGAGCTGGTGCTCACCCTGAACAACCTGAAAAAGCTGAAAGGCCCACGGTTTCTGCACGTGGTTACTCGCAAGGGCAAAGGCTTTGAACCGGCCGAACAGGACCCTATCGGTTACCACGCCCTGAAAAGTGCCCGGGCGCCGGCCGGGGTAAAAAAACCGACCTATTCCAATGTGTTCGGCCAGTGGCTGTGTGATATGGCCGCCGCCGATGAGCGCTTAATCGGCATTACTCCGGCCATGCGCGAAGGCTCTGATCTGATCCGCTTTTCGCAGGAATACCCTGATCGTTATATCGATGTCGCCATTGCCGAGCAGCACGCAGTAACGCTGGCGGCCGGTCTGGCCTGCGAAGGCGTTAAACCGGTGGTGGCGATTTACTCCACGTTCCTGCAGCGCGCCTACGATCAGTTGATTCACGATGTGGCGCTGCAGAATCTGGATGTACTGTTTGCCATTGACCGTGCCGGTCTGGTCGGTGAAGACGGGCCCACCCATCACGGTGCTTACGATTTAAGTTACCTGCGCTGCATTCCCGGTATGGTGATCATGACGCCGTCCGATGAAAACGAATGCCGGCAGATGCTCTACACCGGTTATATCCACGAAGGCCCGGCCGCCGTGCGTTATCCGCGTGGCAGTGGCACTGGCGTGGTCCCGGATACCGAGATGCAGGCGCTGGCGCTGGGTAAAGGCATGATTCGCCGTCAGGGTAACGCCGCTGCCGGGCAGCGCGTCGCCTTACTGGCCTTTGGGGCGCCACTGGCGCAGGCTCTGCAAGCGGCGGAAGCACTGGATGCGACGGTGGCGGATATGCGCTTTGTGAAACCGCTGGATCATGCGCTGGTGGCCGAACTGGCAGGCCGTCACGATTTGCTGGTAACGCTGGAAGACAACGCTGTTCAGGGCGGTGCCGGCAGTGCCGTGCTGGAGTCGCTGGCCGCTGCTGGTCTGTCGGTACCGGTGTTAACGCTGGGCATTCCCGATCGCTACATCGAACACGCCTCACCGGCGCAGCAACAGCAGGACATCGGCCTGGACGTGGCTGGTATTCTGGCTGCTGTGGCTGGCTACCGGAGCCGCACTGGCGCATCGTAATCTGCCCCGGATGATGCTTTACTGTTAGCACGTTTCTATTCCAGCGTGCTTCAGGAGTCAGGCATGAGACTCAGAGAAAGCCTGTTGGCTTTATTGCTGGCTTTCGCCGCAGCTCTGATTGTGTTTTCTGTTGTCAGTAATCAGCAGCAGCGCCAGGCCGCCGACATGAGCCGACAGCTGTTGCAGCAAGTCTATGTGCGCGCCCTGCGCGAGTATTATCAGTGGCTGAATGTTATCCGCGATGACCGTCCGCCGTTCGCCCGTACTCTGTTATCCCCCTATCTGGACGCCGGTCCGCTGCAGGCCGACGACTGGCTGTTGCAGTTCAGTCTGCAGGAGCTGGATGCCAATATCCGCGTACCG
>JAEWQT010000257.1 GCA_023399105.1 Pseudomonadota bacterium
TGGCATCCCCAAGGGGATTCGAACCCCTGTTACCGCCGTGAAAGGGCGGTGTCCTAGGCCTCTAGACGATGGGGACGTCTCAATCAACGAGCGCGCATTCTAGTGATGCGCTTTTTAACCGTCAAGCCCTGAAAATAATTTTTTTGCAGCTACACTCATACCCGGTAATAAAGAATAAAACGCTGCCCGCTACGCTAAACCGGCACCGCCGATTGCGGGTAGTATACGCGGCTAATCATTTGCATAAGGAAATTTCCCTGTATGCCGACCATGGTTCTGGTCTTACTGGCTGTCGGTGTTGCCATTCTGGCACTGGGCGCACTCTCTTACATTCGCTGGCGTGAGCAACAACGCCTGGCCCGGGCACGGGAAGCGGTCAAACAAGCCGATTTTGCCACCTCACTCAGTAGCACCGGAGAACTGCTGCGGCCATGGTTATCGCCTGGCCTGATGAGCTTCATGGCCACCGCCATCCAGTACCATGCCAATGCCCTGCGCCAGTTAGGCGTACCGGCCAACAAGGGCATCATACTGGCGCTGGAAAACGCCTTGTTGTGGCAACAAAATCAACCCAGCGGAAAACAGAAATTACCAGGCAGCAGCCGCGAAGCACAGCAACTGCAACACGCCATCCGCCATTTACTGGGTTACCTGCGTGATGCCTACAAGGCTGGCCGGTTGCAGGCCAGTGAAGCCCGCCGTTATCTGCAGGAAGCACGGCTATTGAACCTGAAAGCGGCCCTGGCCGTCTTTGAAGACAAAGCCGGTGCCGCCAGCAAAATCCATAATCACCATCAGGCCATACATTTTTTACGCAAAGCTGAAACCTTGCTGACCCAGCAAAAGGAATTACCCGCAGAGCTGGTGCCGGTACTGGATGATATCCGCGCCCGCCTGCAACATCATGAAGAAGAGCGCCAGCGAAATAATCAAGGCACCCGCCTGGAAGCCGGCACCGCCGCCCTCAGTGCCGAAGAAGACGCCTGGAAAAAGAAAAAATTTGATTAACCAACCAAAAAGCATGATAACTGTGCGCAGGGTTCATTAGTTAACCAGAGAGCTTCTGAACAACCTGGTGCCCGCTCTGGATTGCAGGAACGCCCTGAGCCACTACTCAGCCGGGTTGCAGACGTGGCGGGCTCTGGTAAAAACCGGTCAAAGGGAATGTTATGACCATGCAAATATCACGCTCGCTGACGGCAAAACTGGTGTTTTGGTGTACCGGTCTCGCAATCATTGTCACCGTCCTGATTGGCTTGTTCAGTTATCAGGTACGCCACCAGCAACTGCAGCAGTTACGGGAAGAAGCGCTGACCGATCTGCTGAATACCACCCTGCCCGTATTACGCCAGCTGCTCAGCACCAACCAGCCAGCACAAGCGTTCATCGACGGGCTGACCCAACACCCGGCGCTTGCCTCAGCCGTACTGCTGGATGAAGCCGGAGCGGTACTGTACCAATCTGATCGCTTGCAACGACAGCCGTGCAGCAACAGCGTTGCTGACGCTCTCTGGTACACAGACCCCGGCCTGAGTATTTATCCGCTGCAGTCAGATGACCGCCCCCTGGGCAAGCTGGTGCTGCAACCGGATCGCTGCTATATGCTGAACACTCTGCACAATACGGTGGTTAGCCAAGTCAGTTATGCGTTTATTCTGACTCTGATGATGACTGGCAGTCTTGGCTTCCTGATCGTGCTGTTTATGATACGGCCACTGCAAGCCCTGCTGCGACAGGCCGCAGCAATCATGCCACTCCCCGACCAACAACCCGGCCGAAGCAACGAGCTGGAACAACTGCAACACTGGCTGACCGGGGCACAGCACGAATGGCTGCAACAACAGCAACAACAGCAGCAAGCCGAGAGCACCATTCACGAATACTCCCGCAAGCTGGAAGCTCTGGTCAGTAAACGCACCGACGCACTCACCCTGCTGAACCGGCGCTTGCAGCAAAGCCGGCTGTATGCCCAACCACCGGCCTTACAACAACGCCTGAGCCGGCTGCTGCAATTATTGCAAGGCCCTCTGCAACAACTGTCAGAAAGCCTGGATCAACACCCACCCGCCACGGCCAAAACACTGACAACCAACATCCGCCAGTTGACCGCCGACCTACAGATATTGCAGGAAAGTGGCTGCAGCCAGCCATTACAAAGCATCGACCTGTGCGAGCTGAGCGAAACACTGCTGCGACAGTGCGATTCCGGCAATCAGGTCATCAGCCTTATTTGCGATCTGTCTGAAGATATTTTGCTGCCCCGGCAATGCCTGTCCTTGCTGTTGCTCGGCTTAATCAGCAACGCCCTGCGCAATCGTGGCAACAGCAGCCTGGTGCTGCATCTGCGGCCACTGAAGCAACAGTTGCAAATCAGCCTGTCAGGTAAACAATTGTGCCTGTCAGAAGAGGAAATGCAGCGGGAATTACTGCCCTTATCTGCCACCAGCACGGAATCGGCTTCGCTGCTCGGCTTAGGTTTGCTACAAGAACTGGTCGTGCTGCTGGATGGCGAATTGCGTTGTGAAGACTATGAACTGCAGGGACAAAGCCTGATATGCATTTTGCCCTTACGTCGCCGCAGCCACCTGCAGACAACCTTGCAGGGGTATTTTTCTCAGCATCCGGTCAGCCTGCGCCTGAGTGATGACAGCCGCCGCCAGCAGCTTCAGCAGTGGCTGCAGAACTGGCAAATTCCCTGCACCACAGAACCACCGGAAAGCCATCAGATTCTGCTGACCGATCTGCACCGCCAGGAACACAACAGCGACCTCACCTTGTCGTTGCACAACCTGGAAGAATGGTCAGAAATCAGCCTGATGCTGGCTCTGGAAACACTGATGCGGCAGCAACCCGGAGCCGGCAGCCGGGGGTTAAAAATACTGGTCGTGGACGACAACAGCATCAACCGCCTGCTGTGCGAGCGCTATCTGCGCAATCTGAATGTGCAGCCCGATCTGGCGGACAACGGACTGCAGGCCGTTGAACTCGGCCACCGGCAACGTTACGACCTGATTTTAATGGATTGCCGTATGCCGGTTATGGATGGCCTGGACGCCACCCGCCATCTGCGCACCACCTCACAGAACCGCGACACCCCAATTATTGCCCTGACCGGCCTCAGCGGTGATGACGAACGTCAGAACTGTCTGGCAGCCGGCATGAACGACTTTATCGGCAAGCCTTTTAATCAGGAACAGATTCAGGCGGTATTGATGCAGTGGATACCTGAGTACGACGCCCCAGCCAACGACTGAGCAAGGCACCCAGCCGCTGCTTCAGACTCTGGGCTTCGGCAATATCAACCCCGGTCGCACAGAGGATCTGCTGCGGAATGTGCTCAGCCTGCTGACGCAAATCCAGCCCGGCGGTGGTCAACGACACCTCCACCACCCGCTCATCGGTTGCCGCCCGGCGTCGCTGCAGCAGCCCCGCCGCTTCCATGCGTTTCAGCAACGGGGTCACCGTTCCGGTATCCAGCAGCAGACGCTGGCAGAGAAAACTCACCGTCAGCGCCGGCTGGTTTTCTTCCGCCGCCTGCCACAGCACCAGCAGCACCAGATATTGCGGATAGGTCAGCCCCAGCGGTTTTAACAGCGGCTGATAGGCCTGGGTAATCTGCCGCGACAGACTGTAAATACGGAAGCACAGCTGGTTATCCAGATGCAGAAAAGGCTGGGGTTTAAGCATAACAATCCGTCCGGCACATAACGGCTGGCATTATGCCAGCAGTTGTTCAATGGCAGTGGCCAGTTTTTCCGGCTTGGTGGTCGGAGCAAAGCGCTTAACCACCTCACCGTTGCGGTTAATCAGAAACTTGGTGAAGTTCCACTTAATGCTTTTGCTGCCCAACAAACCGGGTGCCGCCTGCTTCAGTTCGTTGTACAGGGGCAACGCCTGAGCGCCATTTACGTCAATTTTGCTGAACATCGGAAAGGTCACGCCGTAGTTTTTCTGGCAGAACGCGCCGATGGCGGCATTATCGCCCTTCTCTTGCTGGCCGAACTGATTGCAGGGAAACCCCAGAGTCACCAGCCCACGGTCTTTGTATTGCTGATGCAGTTTTTCCAGCCCTTCGTACTGGTAGGTAAAACCGCATTCACTGGCGGTATTCACCACCAGTACCACCTTACCGGCAAACTCCCGCAGATCCTGTGGCTGGCCATTGAGCAATGGCAGGGTATGGTTGAGTACAGTCATAACGAGCACCTTGTATTTTGTAAAATTGTATTGTGCACAATATAGATTGCAGAAAAAAAGGCAACCCGCAGGCTGCCTTATTCACTGACCAATTCTCTGACCAAACCGGTCATCACAGCAGAAATCCCTGCTCAGCCAGCATCCGGCTCCAGTGTTAAGGAACGGGAGTTAATGCAGTAACGTAAACCGGTCGGCGCCGGGCCATCCGGAAAGACATGGCCAAGGTGTGCCTCACAGCGCTCACAACGCACTTCGGTACGCACCATAAAGTGGCTGGTATCCAGCCGCTCCTCAATCACCTCGTCATTGACCGGCAGCGAAAAACTTGGCCAGCCACAGCCGGAATCAAATTTTGCGGTGGAAGAAAATAACGGCTCACCACAACAAACACAGCGATACGTGCCGCTGATTTTGCAATCATTGTATTCACCGCTGAAGGGCGCTTCGGTGCCGGCTTCACGGGTAATACGATAGGTTTCCGGGTCCAGCTCCTGCTGCCATTGCTGCGGGGATTTAAGGATTTTTTTCATCACGCATTACCACCTTTCTTAGTCTTTCGGCATTGCCGGCACAGGAGTATGATGCCTGTTTCATTTTTCCTTTCAACAAAGGCAGTACGACCCCATGCACGAGATCCTCAAGTCCGACAAATTGGCCAATGTGTTTTACGATTTGCGTGGACCCGTGCTGCAGGCCGCCAAGCGTATGGAAGAAGAAGGCCACCGTATCCTCAAGCTGAACATTGGCAATCCTAAGCCGTTCGGTCTGGATGCGCCGGAAGAAATTATCCAGGACGTTATTTACAACCTGCCCGATTCTGAAGGTTATTCCGACTCCAAAGGCCTGTTCTCGGCGCGTAAAGCCATTATGCAATACGCCCAGCAGAAGAATATTGCCAACGTCGGCATCGAAGACATCATCGTCGGCAACGGTGTCAGCGAACTGATCGTACTGAGCCTGCAGGGTTTGCTGAACAACGGCGACGAAGTGCTGGTTCCAGCTCCTGATTACCCGCTGTGGACCGGTGCCGTAGCACTGTCCGGTGGCCGCGCGGTGCATTACACCTGTGACGAAGGCGCCGGCTGGATGCCCGACTTGGATGATATGCGCGCCAAAATCACGCCCAAAACCCGTGCCATGGTGCTGATTAACCCGAACAACCCGACCGGCGCGGTGTATCCGAAAGAAGTGTTGTTGCAGATGCTGGAAATTGCCCGGCAGCACAACCTGATTGTGTTCTCGGACGAAATTTACGACAAAATTCTGTTTGATGAAGTAGAGCACGTTTCCACCGCCTCACTGGCGGAAGACCTGCTGATCATTACCTTCAACGGTCTGTCTAAAAATTACCGGTTAGCGGGCTTCCGTTCCGGCTGGATGATTATCAGCGGCGCCAAACACAAGGCCCGCGACTATATTCAAGGCCTGGAATTGCTGGCCTCCATGCGTATGTGCGCCAACGTGCCGGCCATGTTTGCTATTCAGACCGCTCTGGGTGGCTACCAGAGCATCAACGACCTGGTTGCTCCCGGCGGTCGTCTGCGTCAGCAGCGTGATATTGCCTATGAACTGCTGAACCAGATTCCCGGCGTCAGCTGCGTTAAACCCCAGGGGGCGCTGTATTGCTTCCCGAAAATGGATGCCAAAAAATTCAACATCCGTAACGACGAACGCATGGTGCTGGATCTGCTGGAACAGCAGAAAATCCTGGTCGTGCACGGCACAGCCTTCAACTGGGCCCAGCCGGATCACTTCCGCGTAGTGTTTCTGCCACGCCCGGAAGATATGACCACGGCCCTGACCAAAATGCGCACCTTCTTTGAACAGTACCAACAGCTGTAACCGGCATGCTGGACGTTCATATTGATGAGTTCTGGAACGACTGCGCTGCCATTCTGCTGACGGGCATGCGCAGCTTTCCGCGGCCGCAGACCCTGTTTATTGAGGATATCTGCGGCCCGGACAGCGTTGATGAATTTGGCCTGCACAGTGCCCGCCATTTAGCCGCACTGGGCGCGGTGCAGTGGCTGCAGGACGAAGGCTTTATCCGTTTCAGCACCCTCAATCGGCAGGAATCGGTCGACGATTTCGTATTAACCGGGAAATCCTTCCGCCGTTTACTGACCATCGCCAACCCCGACTCATTGAAACGTGGCGCCGACCAGCTCCAGCAAGCCGACAGCACCCCGGTATTTCAGGTATTGGAATTCGCCCGCCTGCAGGGTAACAGTGGCTGGTGTGGCGAATTATTACAGCACTATTTACTGCAACCCTGAACCCAGGGACGGCTTGACACTTCTGTATAAAGCCAAAGCGACATAAGAAACAGATGCATTTACAATGGCGTCCAATTCACATCCGCTTTCACGTTAAGGAATATGCCATGAACCTGTTGCGCGCCCCGCTGGTTGCTCTGCTGTTATTAATAACCGCAGCCGCCCAAGCCGATACCCTGCATATTTATTCTTTCCGCCAGCCCTTTCTGATTGAGCCCATTCTGGCCGAATTCAGCAAACAAAGCGGTATTGAAACCCGGGTGGTCTTTGCTCAGGAAGGCCTGCTGCAACGCCTGCAGC
>JAEWQT010000309.1 GCA_023399105.1 Pseudomonadota bacterium
ACCGGCTCCGAGGGTATCGCCGGTGCAGCCGCCCAGCCGCTTCAGCATCTGCTGTCGCAACAGCACGACCAATGTCAGCCACAGCGCCAGCAGAAATAACCCCTGCGCTGGCACCAGCAGTAATGCCAGCGCCGCCAGCACCAGCCCCCAGAGCACCAGCCGTACCGGCGTGGCACCGGCGACCAGATCGCTGGCCATGCCGCCGCTGCGAACGTATGGCGTGGTGGCCAGCAGCCCCAGCACCGACGCGCGTGCCAGCATGGGAACCAACAACAAGCCGGCCGCCAGCAGCGTAATATTCCATTCAGTACCGAGACGCGCCTGTCCCAACAACGCGACGATGGCCGCCAGCTTCACCAGCAACGCCAGCACCACGGCGGTGACGCCCATCGGGCCGCTTTGTGGATCTTTCATAATCGCCAGCGTGCGCTCACGGTCACCTACCCCCCCCACCCAGGCGTCGGCGCTGTCGGCTAAGCCGTCCAGGTGCAGGGCGCCGGTAAAGCCCGTCCACAGCAACAGCAGTAACGCCGCCAGCAGCAACAGCAACAGCTGCGGATTCCACCAGCCGCACAGCAGGGTAAAGCCGAGTAATAACAAGCCGAGCAAGGCGCCGACGATGGGGTAATAGAGCAGCGAGGTGGCAGCAACGTCGCGGTCAGTACGTTGCAAATAAGGCACCGGCACCCGGCTTAACAACGCCAGCGCGTACCAGAAGGCCCAGTAATATGTGCTGAGGTGCTGTTTCATGGTGTCAGGTCGTTTCCATCCAGATGTTCCAGCGTAATCCACCGCTGCGGCTTTCCCTGATACTCGCTGTGATCAATGCGGAAGCGCAGCAAGCCGGCATAAGGAACCGCCAGCCGGTTCATGGCCTGGGGGGCCAGTTGCAACAGATGCTGCGCCAGCACCCGCATCACACCGCCGTGGCACACTACCAGCAGATGTTCACCGGCGTGTTCAGACAACGCGCTGTCCCAGGCCGCCAGCACCCGTTGCTGTAACGCAGTGACCGGCTCGCCCTGTGGCGCGCAGAAATTCAGCGGGTCTTCCCACAGGGCGCGGGCATCCTGCGCGGGGTCGTTGATGATGGAATCCACCGGCTGGTTTTCCCAATCGCCGTAATCAATCTCGGTCCAGCGCTCATCGATGTGCAGCGGAATCTGCAGCTGCTGCGCCAGCGCCTGCGCCGATTGCCGGCAGCGCTGCAGCGGTGAACTGATCACCCGCTGCCAGGCACTGCGATGACGGGTAATCCGTTGCTCAAACTGCCACTGACCTAACGCGGTTAAGGCGTGGTCGGTGCGGCCGCGGAACACGTTACCGCCTTCCGGTTCGCCGTGGCGGATAATATCGATGCGCGTCTGCATCAGCCGATGCCTGCTTCAGCAAAGGTGGCCATGCCGTTGTGCAGGGCCAGCGCCTGCTGCACCACGCCATAAGCCACCGCCGCGCCCGAGCCTTCGCCCAGCCGCATGCCCAGCTGAATCAGCGGCTCAGCTGCTAAGGCCTGCAGCAACGCCGCATGGCCGGGTTCAGCCGAGCGATGACCGAACAGCAGCCACTCGCGTACGCCGGGGTTCAGCTGCACCGCCAACAAGGCCGAGGCAGTGGCGATAAAACCATCCACCAGCACCGGAATACCCAACTGCGCAGCACGCATAAAGGCGCCACACATGGCTGCCAGTTCCAGCCCGCCAACCTGTTCCAGTGCCTGCAAAGGCGAACTTACCAGCGGTTGCGCCCGCGCCACACTGGCCGCCAGCACCTGTTGTTTGTGGCTGAGGGCGGCGCCCTGCACGCCGGTGCCAGGGCCAGTGAGTGCGACGACATCCTGCTGCAACAGCAGTGCCGCCAGACAACTGGCTGCCGAGGTATTACCAATGCCCATTTCGCCGGCCATAAACAGATCACACCCTTCTGCGTGCAGGCGCTCTACCTGTTCTGCACCAATGCGTAACGCCTGTTGTGCCTGCGCCAGGCTCATGGCGGCCTGCTGAGAAAAATCCTGCGTACCTGGCATCACCGGGCACTGAATAACACCGGCCAGATGCTCACAGGGCGTAACGGTACCGCAGTTCACCACGCTTAAACCGATGTCATGCAACCGTGCCAGCACCGCTACTGCCGCCCCACCGGCGACAAAATTACTGAGCATGGCCACGGTTACCGCCTGCGGAAACGCCGATACCCCTTGCGCTACCACGCCATGATCGCCGGCGAATACCACCAGCTGCGGGTTCTGAACAGCAGGTTTTACGCGCTGCTGCAGAGCCGCCAGCTGCACGGCAACCTGCTCCAGCTGCCCCAGCGCACCCGGCGGCTTGGTCAGCTGATTCTGGCGCGCCAGCGCCTGCTGGCGGAAGGATTCGGAAACGGCGGCGGCGGGTTGCTGCCACCAGGCTTGAATGGTCATGCGGTTCCTTAAATCAGATCAATAAATAATGCGGATCAGGTTGAGGGTTCGGGGTTGAGGGTTCAGCGTGCCCGGCAGCAAATCCCCAAGGCAAGCGTCTCCCGTCTCCCGTTAAACGTCTAGCGTTTAACGGCCATCGGTATCCCCGCCACCACCAGCGTCACCGCCTGCGCCTGCGCGGCAATGGCCTGATGCAGACGGCCGCTTTCATCCACAAAACGGCGGCTCAGTTCGCCCATGGGGACAATGCCCCAGCCCACTTCATTGCTCACCAGCAACAGCGGCTGCTGTATCTCTGGCAACAGCGTCAGTAATGCCTCGCGCTCGCGCGCCCAGTAATCAGGGTCACTGTGTAACAAACAGTTGGTCACCCACAGGGTTAAACAATCCACCAGCAGCGGTGCGCCGGGATACTGCTGCTGCGCCCGCTGCAAACAGGCCGCCAGCTGCAGC
>JAEWQT010000325.1 GCA_023399105.1 Pseudomonadota bacterium
GTTTCACGGTTTCACCGATCACCACCGAGCCGGAATCCGGTTGCTCGGTACCGGCAATCATGCGGAACAGGGTCGATTTACCGGCGCCGTTACCACCGATGATGCCGACGATGGCGCCCGGCGGTACAGTGAAGCTCAGGTCGTCGATCAGCACGCGGTCGCCGTAGGCTTTGGTGACGTTATGGAACTCGATCACCTTGTCGCCCAGACGCGGGCCTGGCGGAATGTAGATCTCGTTGGTTTCGTTACGGGCCTGGAACTCGCGGGAGTTCATTTCCTCAAAGGCCGCCAGACGCGCCTTGGACTTGGCCTGACGACCCTTGGCGCCTTTACGCACCCATTCCAGCTCGTGCTTGATGGCTTTGGCGTGCGCCTCTTCCTGTTTCTTTTCCTGCTCTAAACGCTGTTCTTTGGTTTCCAGCCAGGTGGTGTAGTTGCCCTGATAGGGAATACCGTGGCCACGGTCCAGCTCCAGAATCCATTCGGCACAATTATCCAGGAAGTAACGGTCGTGGGTAATGGCCACCACGGTGCCCGGGTATTCTTCCAGGAACTGCTCCAGCCAGCCCACGGATTCGGCATCCAGGTGGTTGGTCGGTTCGTCGAGCAGCAGCATATCCGGCTTGGACATCAGCAGACGGCACAGCGCCACACGGCGGCGCTCACCACCGGACAGTTTGGTGACGTCGGCATCCCAGGGCGGCAGACGCAGGGCATCGGCGGCCACTTCCATCTGACGTTCCACATCGTGACCGCCAGTGGCTTCGATAAAGGCTTCCAGCTGGCCCTGTTTTTTCGCCAGCGCATCAAAATCGGCATCCGGCTCGGCGTACGCGGCGTACACCGCGTCCAGCGCGGCACGGGCATCCATCAGTTCGCGCAGGCCGTCTTCGACGTTACCTTTCACATCTTTATTCGGATCCAGCTCGGGTTCCTGCGGCAGGTAACCGATTTTCAGATCCGGCTGCGGGCGGGCTTCGCCAATGATGTCAGTATCCAGACCCGCCATGATCTTCAGCAGGGTGGACTTACCGGAGCCGTTCAGACCCAGTACGCCGATCTTGGCCCCCGGGAAGAACGATAACGAAATATCACGCAGAATCTGGCGCTTGGGCGGCACAATTTTGCCCAGACGGTTCATAGTGAATACATATTGAGCCATGGAAAAAGGTCCTCGTTGCAATTGCCGGCAAAGCTACTCAAAACCGACCGGGATAGCAACCGCACCCGCCGGGCTGAATCGTGACGGATTGGCGCATCTCGTCATACCCCGGTCACAATGGCTATACTGTGACCAATTCCGCTAATAACAACACATACGGATTGCCATGCCATTGCCATCACCGCCCGCCAAAGCGGTTCAGATTTCGTTACCGTCTTCACGTCTGAACCTGCCGCTGCTGTTGCTCAGTTTTATTTTTCTGGGTGCCATTCTGTTGTACAGCACCTACAGTCAGTGGCAGCAGGAGCAACAACGGTTCTCGCAGGAAGTGAAACTGACGCTGGATAACTATGTGCGTCAGGCCGGTCAGCTGGCACAGGCCGGTTACCACACCAACATGATGTTCAGCCGTGGCTATCGCGATGAATTCAGCCGGGCCATCGGCAACGAAGACGGCGCCACCGAAGCGCTGTGGGCAGAAATGCAGCAGGCCATTTATAACCTGACCGGCTTCTGGGTGCTGAGCGCCGATACAATGACGTTGATGGCCACTCATGGTGCCGCCCTGCATGCCGATGAGCTGCAGGACATCCGCTCGGAAATCCGCAGCATCAACGACCGTCAGGGCGCCTTTATGCTGCGCTACGGCCAGCAGGCTGGCTTCTACTTTTATAACCGCTTTGAAGATAACAACGGCCAGCCCCATTATTTTGTTAACCGCCGCACCTACAGCAATCTGGCCGGTATTATTCACGATGGCGATTTCGGCGGCTTTGAAATGCTGCTGATCGATACCCGCAATGACGCCATTATTGTGCGTCACAACTATTACGCCGACACCCGTAATCCGCCGCGTCTGCAACCCGCTGACCAGGATCGCATTCTGTACCGTTTATCCATTCCGCTGATGCACTGGGATGTTGCTGCCCTGCCGGTACAACGGACCTTGCAGCAAATGGCCCGTGACCGGTTGCTGCCGCCGTTACTGATTCTGTCGCTGTTCAGCGTTCTGACCGGCGTTTTATGGTGGGTGCTGCAGCGTCAGGAACGCCGTGCGCAGCAGCTGGATGCCGAACGCCGGAATACCCAACGGCGGGCCGAACGGGCGCTGAACGCCATTGATGACGCCTACATTTCCACCGATGCCAACGGGGTAATCGATTACGTGAATCCCCGCGCCGATTCGTTACTGCAGGCGCTGGGTTGTGAACAGAGCCTGGGCCGCAGCCTGAGCGAGATCTGGCCAGACCCGGCCGCGTTGTGGAATCGTGGCCTGTGCGGCGAAGCCGCCGAACAGCTTGACGCCAGCCAGCGACAACTGCGCCTGCACCACGGAGCGCAGGAGCGCATTCTGGAGCAAATCTGCAACCCCCTGCACGAAGGCAGCCGCCGCACCGGTGTGGTCTGGTTACTGCGCGATATCACCGAGGCCGTGCGCGCGCGCCAGGCCATCGAAGAAAGTCAGCAGCGCTACAAAGCCCTGTTCGATGAAGCCAGTGTCGGCCACTGCCTGCTGGATATCCGCGACTTTATCAACAATGAAGGTGATATCCGCCCGCTCAGCTTTAACCAGGCCGCGGTGCGAATGATGCAGGCCCGCGATGCTGCCCAGTTACTGGATGAATACGCCAACCTGTCGCTGCCCCAATACGAAGAAATCCGGCAGACACTGAAACGCGCCCTGGATCTGCAACTGCAATCCACGGAACTGGAACTGGTCGTGACTACCTTCAGTGGCGAACGCCGGCACTTCTGGATCAACCTCAGCCTGCGCTCCGGCACCGATGGTCAGGCACTGGCCAGCATCATCGACGTAACCGAGCAGAAACGCAGCGTGGCAAAAATCCGCGAGCAGGAAGCCTTCTGGGCGCGGGTGATGGAAGCCATGCCCGATGTGGTGTACGTCATTGAGCTGGACGAAAACCTGCACAACCGTATCGTTTACCGTAACCGCACCCTTGCCGCCCTGCTGGGGTACGATGAATGCAACGGCGATGGCAATAACTGGATTCAGTACGCCGTCTCTGAAGACGCTGAGCGTTTCACTGCCGCCATGGCCGAAAACCGCCGCCTGAAAATGGGCCAGACCCGGGAAGCCGTGGCCCGCTTCCGTCATGCCAATGGCAGCATCCGCATCATAAAATTCCGCGATACGCCGTTTCTGCTGGATGCCAACGGCAACGTTGACCGCTACATCGGCACCGCCCGTGACGTCACGGAAGATGTTGAACAGCAGGAACTGATTCTGGAATCCGAACGTCGCTACCGCCTGCTGGCGGAGAACATCAGTGACGTGATCTGGGCCACCGATGTGCATCTGAACTTCAACTTTGTCAGCTCGTCGGTAGAAAACATTCTCGGTTACAAGCCCGACGAGCTGCTGCGGGTGGGTGTTAAAGCCATCTTCAAGCTCACCGATGTCCGCTCAGTTACACGGCAGATCCGTGCCGAAATCAGCAAGGCCATGCAGAACCCGGAGCAGGCACACAAGCGCCAGCTGATTGTGCGCAAAGACGTACTGGCCACCAATAAACAAGGCGCCGAAGTGTTACTGGAGCTGCAGGCCAGCCCGTTATGGAACGATAACGGCGAACTGCAGGGCATTATCGGCATCTGCCGTGATGTTGGCGAAGCCCGGCAACTGGAGAGCGAGCTGCAACTGGCGGCCGAAGTGTTTGATAACAGTAACGAAGCCATCCTCATTACCGACCCGCAGCTGCGGATTGTGAAAACCAACCAGGCCTTTGCCGGCATTACGGGCTACCGCAATGAGGATGTGCTGGGTAAAACCCCGGATTTCCTGATTGCTACCGAACAGCATGAAGCGCATTTTTTCACCATGATCGGCGAAGCGCTGGTGGTCGACGGTTACTGGCAGGGTGAAATTTCTTACCGCAAAGCCAATGGTGAAACCCGCACCGGCTGGGCCGGTATCAGTGCGGTACGCGACAAGCATCATAATGTGCAGAGCCTGATCATCATTGTGTCCGACATTACCGAACGCAAAGTCATTGAAGAGCGCATTCACAAACTGGCCTATTACGATCCGCTCACCGGTCTGCCCAACCGCAGCCAGCTGAATGAACGTTTAAGCACCATGCTGGACGAGGTGCGCAGCCATGATCAGGCGCTGGCGCTGCTGTTTATTGACCTTGACCGCTTCAAGCCGATTAACGATTCCATGGGCCACCCGGCCGGCGATCAGGTATTGAAAGACGTCGCCCTGCGCCTGCAAAGCTGCGTGAAAAAACACGATCTGGTGTGCCGCATGGGCGGTGACGAATTCACCATCGCCATCGGTGGCCAGCAGAGTCCGGAAAGCGCCGCCGACACCGCCGTGAAAGTGGCCGAGCGCATTCTTTACGCTCTGAACCAACCCTATTTCCTTGATCAGCGTGAAGTCTTTATCAGCGCCAGTATTGGTATTTCGGTCTACCCCAACGATGGCGACAGTGTGATTGAACTGCTGAAAAACGCCGATATGGCCATGTATCACGCCAAAGACCTTGGCCGCGACAACGTACAGTTCTACAACGAAGCCATGAACCGCAAAGCGGTACAGCGGCTGGAACTGGAAAACGACCTGCGCCACGCCCTCGACCGCGGCGAACTGGAGCTGTACTACCAGCCGCAGTATCAGGCCGCCAGTGGCCGCGCGATTGCCGCTGAAGCCTTGCTGCGCTGGCATCACCCGCACAAAGGCACCATTCCGCCAGGGCTGTTTATTCCCATTATTGAAGACACCGGCCTGATCATCCCGATTGGCCAATGGGTGCTGGAACAGGCCTGCCGGCAGCTGGCGCGCTGGCAGCAGCAAGGGCTGCAGCTGCAGCGCATCGCCGTCAATCTGTCGGCCCGGCAGTTCCACCAGGAAGACTTCCTCAACGTCGTCCGCAACGCCATTGAGCGGGCCGGTATCCGCCCCGATCAGCTGGAACTGGAACTGACCGAAAGCATTCTGATTGACGATATTGAGCACACCCTGAATGTGCTCAGCGGTCTGCGCAGCCTCGGTGTGCGCACCTCCATTGACGATTTCGGTACCGGCTATTCATCGCTTAACTACCTGAAACAGTTCCCGGTGGACACCCTGAAAATTGACCGCAGCTTTATTCAGAACCTGCCCGGTAACGCTGACGACGCCCAGATTACCCGCACCATTATTGCCATGGCGCACAACCTCGGCATGGGCGTGATTGCCGAAGGGGTGGAAACGCCGGAACAGCTGCAGTTCCTGATTTTTGCCCGCTGTGAAGAAGTGCAGGGTTTCCTGTTCAGCAAACCGTTGCCCCACGAAGCCTGCCGGCAACTGCTGCAGGAAGGCCAGACGCACAGCTCAGCCTGAACAGAATTCAGCCACAACATGACAGGAACTCAAGTGCCACAACGCCGAGTTTGGGTTAGAATGCCGGCCTTCCCGATTTCAACCCTTTCGACCACCCTTGTGTGAGGAAACCCTGATGTTTAGCCGTGACATGAACATAGCGGATTTTGACCCGGAACTCTGGGCCGCGATGCAAGCTGAAGATGCCCGCCAGGAGCATCATATCGAGCTGATCGCTTCTGAAAACTACACCAGCCCGCGCGTCATGCAGGCACAGGGTTCCCAGCTGACCAACAAGTACGCCGAAGGTTACCCGGGCAAGCGTTACTACGGTGGCTGCGAGCATGTGGATGTCATCGAACAACTGGCCATCGACCGCGCCAAAGAACTGTTCGGTGCCGGTTACGCCAACGTACAACCGCACTCCGGTTCCCAGGCTAACGCCGCGGTTTACTTCGCCCTGTGCCAGCCTGGCGACACCATTCTGGGCATGAGCCTGGCCCACGGTGGTCACCTGACCCACGGTGCTGCGGTATCGTTCTCTGGCCGTATCTACAAAGCCGTGCAGTACGGTCTGAACCCGGCCACCGGCGAAATCGACTACGCCGAAGTGGAACGTCTGGCCGTTGAACACAAGCCGAAAATGATCGTGGCCGGTTTCTCCGCTTACTCACGCGTGGTCGACTGGGCCAAATTCCGCGAAATCGCCGACAAAGTGGGCGCTTACCTGTTCGTCGACATGGCGCACGTGGCCGGTCTGATCGCCGCTGGCGTGTACCCGAGCCCGATGCCGTACGCCGACGTCGTCACCACCACCACTCACAAAACCCTGCGCGGCCCGCGCGGTGGTCTGATTCTGGCCAAAGAAGACGAAGAGCTGAACAAAAAGCTCAACTTCGCCGTCTTCCCGGAATCACAGGGCGGCCCGCTGATGCACGTCATCGCGGCCAAAGCCGTGTGCTTCAAAGAAGCCATGACCCCGGAATACAAAGCCTACCAGGCTCAGGTGGTTAAGAACGCTCAGGCCATGGCCAAAACCTTCATTGAGCGTGGCATCAACGTGGTGTCCGGCGGTACTGACGACCACCTGCTCCTGGTCGACCTGATCGGCAAGGAATACTCCGGTAAAGACGCTGACGCTGCCCTGGGCCGCGCCAACATCACCGTGAACAAAAACGCCGTGCCGAACGACCCGCGTTCACCCTTCGTCACCTCTGGTGTGCGTATCGGTACCCCGGCCATCACCAGCCGTGGCTTCAAAGAAGCCGAAGCCACCCAACTGGCTGGCTGGATCTGTGACGTGCTGAACGCACTGGAAA
>JAEWQT010000088.1 GCA_023399105.1 Pseudomonadota bacterium
TTCTTTGCCTGGCGCAATAAAAGCCTCAGCCATTATCTGCAGGACCCGGAAATCCGTTTTTTCCTGCAGATTATGGCCGGCGGTGCGGTGTTAACCGTCGTTGCGCTGTGGCTGACCAATACCTACGGTTTTCTGGATTCGCTGCGCTACGGCATTTTCGAGCTGGTGTCGGTGGCCAGCACCGCCGGCTTCAGCACCGCCGACTTTGCCGGCTGGCCGGTATTTTTGCCGGTGCTGCTGTTTATGATGGCCTTTATCGGCGGCTGCACCGGCTCTACCGGCGGCGGCATGAAGGTAATCCGGGTGCTGCTGATTTATAAACAGGGCGTGCGTGAAATTCACCGCCTGATTCACCCCAACGCCATTATGCCGGTGAAACTGGGCAAACGAGCGGTGCCGGATCGCGTGCTGACCGGCGTGTGGGGGTTTTTCTCGGTCTACATCGTTACCTTTATGGTGATGATGTTGGCGTTAATGGCCACCGGTATGGATCAGGTCACGGCCTTTTCCGCCGTTGGTTCCTGTCTGAATAACCTCGGCCCCGGGCTGGGTGATGTGGCGGCCCACTACGGCAATATTTCCGACACCGCCAAATGGCTGCTGGCACTGACCATGCTGCTGGGACGACTGGAAATTTTTACCCTGCTGGTGCTGTTAAGCCCCACCTTCTGGCGCAGCTGAGCGCCTTTTCTTCCTATCTGTAACGCAACAGGAGTCTGCATGCTTGCGCATTACCGCCAGCAATGGTTTTCCAATATCCATGGCGACATTTTGTCCGGCACCGTGGTAGCGCTGGCGCTGATCCCGGAAGCCATCGCCTTTTCCATCATTGCCGGCGTGGACCCCAAAGTGGGCCTGTACGCCTCGTTCTGCATTGCCGTGATCATCGCCTTTGTGGGTGGCCGCCCCGGCATGATCTCCGCCGCTACCGGCGCCATGGCCCTGCTGATGGTGACGCTGGTGAAGAACCACGGCCTGGAGTACCTGATGGCTGCCACCCTGTTAACCGGCGTGCTGCAGATCGGGGCTGGTTATCTGAAGCTCGGCAACCTGATGCGCTTTGTATCGCGCTCGGTGGTTACCGGCTTTGTGAACGCGCTGGCGATTCTGATTTTTATGGCGCAGTTAGCGGAGCTGACCAACGTCACCTGGCACGTCTACGCCATGACCGCCGCCGGTCTCGGCATTATTTACCTGTTCCCCTATGTGCCGAAAATCGGCACCCTGCTGCCGTCCCCGCTGGTGTGCATTCTGGTGCTGACTGCGGTGGCCATGGTGCTGGGACTGGATATCCGCACGGTGTCCGATATGGGCGAACTGCCCGACACCTTGCCGGTGTTTCTGTGGCCGGATGTCCCGCTGACGCTGGAAACCCTGTGGATCATTCTGCCGTATTCCGCCTCGCTGGCGGCGGTGGGTCTGCTGGAATCCATGATGACCGCCACCATCGTCGATGAACTGACCGACACCGACAGCGACAAAAATCAGGAATGCAAAGGCCAGGGCATCGCCAACATTGGTGCCGGCTTAATGGGCGGCATGGCCGGCTGCGCCATGATTGGCCAGTCCATCATCAACGTGAAATCCGGTGGCCGGGGTCGTTTATCGGCCTTTACTGCGGGTGTGTTGCTGATTCTGATGGTGGTGTTTTTATCCGATTGGGTCGGCCAGATCCCGATGGCCGCGCTGGTCGCCGTGATGATCATGGTGTCCATCGGTACCTTCTCCTGGGAATCCATTACCAATCTGAAGAAGCACCCGTTGTCGACCAATATTGTGATGCTGGCCACCGTGGGTGTGGTGGTGGCCACGCACAATCTGGCGCTCGGCGTGTTCACCGGTGTGTTACTCGCCGCCCTGTTTTTTGCCAACAAGATCAGTCGTTTTATGGTGGTCAAAGCGGAACAGACCAAGCCGGATACGCGCACCTATCGCGTCGTCGGGCAGGTGTTTTTTGCCTCATCTGAAGCCTTCATCAACGCCTTCGACTTTAAAGAAGCACTGCCCAACATCTGTATTGACCTGACCCAGGCGCATTTCTGGGATATCACGGCGGTATCGGCGCTGGATAAAGTGGTGATTAAATTCCGCCGTGAAGGCGCTGCGGTTGAGCTGATTGGCATGAACGCCGCCACCGCCACCATCGTCGACCGCTTTGGCGTCCATAATGATCCGCAGGAAATCGAAAAATTGCTGGGCAGCCATTGAGTTGGGGCAAGGAGAAAACGATGAGCAATCACATCATTGCCTGTATTGATGCTTCCCCGGTGGCACATTCCGTCTGTGATGCTGCCGCCTGGGTCAGCCAGCGCCTGGAAGCGCCGCTGCGCTTACTGCATGTGTTGGAAAAAGACCCCTACCATCACGACAATCTGTCCGGCAGCATTGGTCTGGGCGCCCGCGAGCAGCTGCTGAAGCAACTGACCGAACTGGACGAGCAGCGCGCCAAACTGGCGCTGGAACATGGCCGTCACCTGCTGGAAGACGCCGCCCACATCGTGCGCGAACAGGGCGCGGTGGCGGTGGAAACCGTGCAGTGGCATGGCGGCGTGGTCGATACCCTGCTGGAGCAACAGCCCGATACCCGTGTACTGGTGCTGGGCCGGCAGGGCGAAGGCCATGCCAGCCTGGATCACACCCTGGGCTCGCACCTGGAGGCGCTGATCCGCGGCGTGCAAAAACCCATTCTGGTGACCGTGGGTGAATTTACCGCCCCGCGCGCTTTTATGGTGGCCTTCGATGGCAGTGAAACGGCCCAGCGGGCACTGAACGCCTACGCACAAAGCCCGTTGCTGAAAGGATTACCCTGCCATCTGGTGATGGTTGGTCATACTGATGACGAGCACGGCGCCAAACTTCAGCACGCCGCCGACATTCTGCGTTCACGCGATTTTGAGGTCACCGTGGCGCACCTGCAGGGTGACGTACAGCCCACGCTGGCGGCTTACCAGCAGCAACATGATATTGGCCTGATGGTAATGGGCGCTTACGGACACTCGCGCATCCGCCAGTTCTTTATTGGCAGCCATACCCGCAGCATGGTCAGCCAGAGCGATATTCCGTTATTGCTGCTGCGCTGATGCTTTTTGGCCCGGTCAGGTGCGGATTAATCATCCCTGTCCTGACCTGTGGCAAGGCTGCTCGCTTGCCGCTGCCACCGTCACCGGTGACAATTCAGGGATCGTTATTCAGTTTGCGGAGTTCACTTGCCTTTCGTTAAGGATTTCCTGCACGCCTTCCTGCATGCCCTGAAAAACCTGCTGCCCATTGTGGTGGTGGTGGTGTTTTTCCAGTTGCTGATTCTGCAACAAATGCCGGATGACAGCCTCAGCATGATTATCGGCCTGCTGATTGTTGCCGTGGGCGTGGCCCTGTTTCTGCAAGGGCTGGAGCTGTCGATTTTCCCGCTCGGTAAAAGCCTGTCCAACCAGTTTGCCCGCCGTGGCTCGGTGCCCATTCTGCTGTCTTTTGGTTTTGCCCTGGGCTTCTCGGCCGTTATCGCTGAACCCGCCTTGATTGCGGTCGCCAATAAAGCCCAGGAAATCAGTGCCGGCCGGGTCGATGCCATGACCCTGCGCCTGCTGGGGGCATTGTCCGTGGGGGTGGTGATTGCGCTGGGGGTATTCCGCACCATCATGGGCTACCCGCTGCATTGGTTTATGA
>JAEWQT010000110.1 GCA_023399105.1 Pseudomonadota bacterium
GACACCTTAAAGCGCATGCTTTAAGGCTGGGTATTGCTGAAATGCGTTAAAACGGCACAACGGGTGTATTGCCCATTGTGCCAGCCGGTTTTTACACCGCCTTATATTTTTGCCCTTCGGCTTCCCACTGCTGCAGCAGTTCGCGGTTATCGTGCATCCAGGGGTGGAAGTCACGGCGGAAATAATCCAGATAATCGCTCCAGATATGCCGTACCAGACCTGGCTTTAAAAAATAAAATTTAATACCGTTCCACCACACTTTGGGGTTGAACAGCTGGCCGTCTTTCCACAGAAAAACAGCCTGGTATAGCGAAGTGCGGAAACAAAACATCAGGGTGATAGCCAGCATGGTGTAAATGCGCAGCCAGTAGCTGCCGACGGCTTGCTGGTACACATCGTAGGCCACGGCTTTGTGTTCGGTTTCTTCAATAGCGTGCCAGCGCCACATCTCCTTAAACTGCGGGTGCATGCCCTCGGTAAAAGCCGGGTTGGTTAAAACCTGGTGCGCCATGATGGCGGTGAAGTGTTCCAGCGCGCAGGTAATGGCCAGCCGGCGGGCGGGTGACAGCCATTTCTTCATCCACACTTTTTCTTTCTTTTCGAAATTCATGATTTTGTCGATGGGATAATTCCAGCGTTTCAGAAAATCGTTGTACTGAGCGTGCTCGTGACCGTGGATGGCTTCCTGCTTAATAAAGCCTTTAATTTGCTGCAGTAATTGCGGGTCGGAAATTTTGTGCTGGTTATCGCGCACCGCATCCATGAACATACGCTCGCCTTCCGGAAACAAACAGGATAAGGCGTTCATATAACTGGATTTGAAACTGTTGTTGTCGTACCAGTCGCGGGGAATATCGCCGGGTTCAAAGTCGAATTCCATTTTACGGCCAGCAATGTCGATGCTGGCGCTGATCTGCTGTGCCTGTTTCAGAGAATTGTTCATGCTGTGCCTCGTAAGCCCGGTGAGTTTGCAGTGGCTTTTATTGTGATTATGCCGCACAGAATAGGCCGGGCTTTTTTAGGCAAACAGGTGGGGAAACGACAATTTTTACCGGGCCGCAGGTTAAATATGGCCAACCTTCACCAGAATCAGGGTTTCTTCATTCACAAAAGGATGGTGCTGGCTTAAGTGCGGGCTGCGCAGCCAGCTGTAGGCCGGGTAAGCACCGTGCTCATCGCGGAAACAACCCCGGATAACCACAATTTCTTCCCCGCCCCAGTGTCGGTGCGGCTGAAACACTTCGCCGGCTGGCCAGTGTACGAACGCCGTGCTGGCGCCCTGATGTTCGTGCAGCGGGCACACGCGCAGATTGCCGATGCCCGGGCGCCATTGTTGGTCTTGCGGGCGGATGCGCACTACCTCGGTGTCGGTTACAGCAAACTGGTTCAGTTTTACGAAAATCAGGCAGCCCTGTTCGGAAAACGGCGCATGACTGGAGCCGGGCGGATTGCGCAGATAACTGCCGGCCGGATAATCGCCGCTTTCATCGCTGAACACGCCTTCCAGCACCAGAATTTCTTCGCCCATGGGGTGGGTATGCTGTGGAAAGCGGGCGCCGGGCAGATAGCGCACAAAACTGGTGGTTTGCCCCTGCTCCGGCGCTTCACGCTCTAGCGGCAGGCGTTCAATGGGGGCCTGCGGTGCGGGCAGCCAGTGCTGTTCGCTGGTAATAATGACCACTCGCTGGCTGCGATCCATATTGATGGGTTGAAAGGTTGCGGATTCGGTCATGTCGGGTTGCTCACAAACTGGTCAGGGTTTTCAGCCATTGGCAAACGGCCTGCAGGCGTTGCGGTTCAGGTTGGCCACGATCCAGCAGCAGGGCACCTTCCAGGGCGCTGACAATCACCCGCGCCAGTTCCGGTTTGGGTTGGCGCAGCAGGCTGGCGCGCGCCAGACTGGCGGTAATCCAGTTTTCTAAGCGGTGCAGAAATTGTTGCACGGCGGCCCGTTGTTCGGCACTGGTTTCATCGCCGGCCGCCGCAAAGGCCAGACACAGGCATTGGTATTGCTGCTGGAAGCTGTGCAAAAACAGGCCGGCCAGTTGCTCCAGCCGCTGACTGGGGCTGCTGATACCCTCACAGCGTTGCTCCAGCTGGTGGAAGAACTCCTGTTCGTAGTCGGTCATCAGTTCCAGCAGCAGTGCGTCGCGGTTATCAAAGTGGTAGTGCACGGAGCTGCTTTTAATATCCAGCACCTTGCCCATTTCGCGGAAACTGGCGGCGTGCAGGGTGTGGCGGCGAATTTGTTCGGTGGCAATCTGTTTCAGTTGGTCGCGGGTGCTGGTCATGGCGTCAGAACCGGTCAGGTTGAGTTGGTTAAACTGTATTCTAACAATCGTTAGATAACAAGCTGCGGCCCGTTATAACAGCAATGCTGGCTCAAGCGGGCGGCTGTTTGGCCGATGAAGTAAGCAGTAATGATGCTCCGGCGCGGGCCGGACGGGAGTGATAACGTGCGTATCTTGGCAATGGTGCTGGCTTTGGGGCTGGCCGGCTGTATTTCTGAAAGTGATGAACTCGACCCGGTGAATGATCAGGGCGAGCGGGTTTCCGGTGAGACGTCGTCTTTAAATGGGTTTTGGGACGGTGGTCTGAATCAGACCGAAGATCTGCGGGTGCTGGTTTATAACGGCAATGTGTATGCCCGTAACACCAGCGATGGCTTTTACGGCAATGTGTTGGTGAATGACGATTTGCGCCGGGTCAGTATGGATTTAGGAGCGCTGGGGCTAAATGCGGCTTCCAGTGATGCCGATGCGCAGTGGGTTGCTGATGGTGTGGATAACCTTTACGCGCTGGATTTGCAGATTTATACCCTGACGGTGACCAATGACGCCATGCAGGGCACGGCCGAAATCAACGGTGGCGACACTTCGTTGGTGTTATTGCAGCGTGACGGCACCTGGGACGAAGACGCGCCGCTGAACAAACTGGTAAAGAGCGGTACCTGGCTGTCGGGTAGCTATCAGATGGTTACCAGCAGTGCTACTGGTGGCGTAAGTTTTCAGGTGAACTCCACCACCTCGCCCACCTGCTCTTTCAATGGCCTGCTCAAACAACTGGATGTGCGCTTTAACCTGTATGCCGTGGATATGAGTGCGCGCAACAGCTGCCCGGCTTTTAATGATGAATCCGCCAGCGGCTACGCTGGTTTTAACACCGATGGCGATCTGGAGTTTTACCTGCGCAGTAACGATACCAGCAGCCTGCTGTTCTTTACCTTTACTCCGCCCGTTGGTGCCACCCCGCCGGCGGATAACGAGGAGTCTGTGGATGACACTGCGCCGCCAGCGGAAGACAGTGTTCCTGAAACCGGCGTCTGATGCCTGTGGATAACCCTGTGAGTGAGATGGGATAAAGCCGTTCATTCTGCGGGGAAATACCCTGAATAACTTTTTAACCGGCTTCAGGCCGGTTTTTTATGTCATGTTATCCACGAACTTATTTTCTCAATAACTTTATGATTTATAAGTAAAAGATAGAGTTTTCCACAGATGTGGAAAAGGCTTTTTCACAGCATTATTCAGGGCAAAACGGCTGTGAGTAAAATTATTGGTTAAAAAGTACACAGCCTACTGCCGTACGGCTGCCAAGGCTGCTATAATCGCGCCCTTTTCTCCTGCGCCGGCTCCGGCGGTAACTGATTTCCGAGGTGGTTTGTGGATTATCCTGTCCGTTATGACGTCATTGTGGTCGGTGGTGGCCATGCCGGTACCGAAGCGGCACTGGCAGCGGCGCGTACCGGCTGTAAAACCCTGCTGCTGACCCACAACACCGACACCGTCGGCGTTATGTCGTGCAATCCGGCCATCGGCGGTATCGGTAAAAGCCATCTGGTGAAGGAAATTGATGCCCTCGGCGGTGCCATGGCGCGCGCCACCGATAAAGCCGGTATTCAGTTCCGTATTCTCAACAGCCGCAAAGGCCCGGCCGTGCGGGCTACCCGTGCTCAGGCCGACCGCCAGCTGTACCGCGCCGCGATCCGCCAGATTGTTGAAAGCCAGCCGAATCTGGATATTTTCCAGGCCGCTTGTGACGACCTGATGGTACAGGGCGACGGCGTCGGTTCCACCGTGTGCGGCGTGGTCACCAACACCAATATGCGCATTCACGCCACCTGCGTGGTGCTCACCGCCGGTACCTTCCTCGGTGGACTTATCCACATCGGTATGGAAAACCACAGCGGTGGCCGCGCCGGTGATCCGCCGTCCATCGCGCTGTCGAAGCGCTTGCGTGAAATGCCGTTTAATGTGGGCCGCTTAAAAACCGGCACCCCGGCGCGTATCGACGCCCGCAGCGTCGATTTCTCGGTGATGGAAGTGCAGCCTGGCGACACCCCGCTGCCGGTGATGTCGTTTATGGGGCATGTGAGTGAGCACCCACAACAGGTGAACTGCTACATCACCCACACCAACGAGCGCACCCACGAGATTATTCGCAACAACCTGCACCGCTCGCCCATGTTTGCCGGCGTGATTGAAGGCATTGGCCCGCGTTACTGCCCGTCGATTGAAGACAAAGTGACCCGCTTTGCCGACAAAACCAGCCACCAGGTGTTTGTGGAGCCGGAAGGCCTGACCAGCATGGAGCTGTACCCGAACGGTATTTCCACCTCGCTGCCGTTTGATGTGCAGCTGGACTATATCCACAGCATCCGTGGCTTCGAAAACGCCCACATTACCCGCCCGGGCTATGCGATTGAGTACGACTACTTTAACCCGCAGGACCTGCGCCACAGCCTCGAAACCAAGTTTGTGAACAACCTGTTCTTCGCCGGTCAGATCAACGGCACCACGGGTTATGAAGAAGCCGGCGCGCAAGGCATTCTGGCCGGCATCAACGCCGCCCTGCGTGCGCAGGATAAAGACGCCTGGGTACCGCGCCGCGATCAGTCGTACATCGGCGTGCTGGTGGATGACCTCATCACCATGGGCACCAAAGAACCTTACCGCATGTTCACCAGTCGCGCGGAATACCGCTTAGTGCTGCGCGAAGACAACGCCGACCTGCGCTTAACCGAAATCGGCCGTGAACTCGGCGTGGTGGACGATGCCCGCTGGGCCGCGTTCTCGGCTAAAAAGATGCCATTGAACAGGAAGCCGCGCGCCTGAAAACCACCTGGATTCAGCCCGGCACGCCAGAAGCGGCGCAGGTAGAAGCCATGGGTGAAACCGCCCCGGTGCGCGAATACAGCCTCAACGACCTGCTCAAGCGTCCGGGCCTGACCTACGCTCAGGTCGCCAGCCTGAAAGGCGAGCCGGTGGCCGACGAACAAGTGGCGGAGCAGGTGGAAATTCAGGCCAAGTACGACGGCTACATCGCCCGTCAGCTGGAAGAAATCGAACAGCTGCGCCGCTACGAAAACACCAAGCTGCCCACCGACCTCGACTACGACGCCATCGGCGGCCTGTCCAACGAAGTAAAACAGAAACTGCGCACCCTGCAGCCGGAAACCCTGGGCGTGGCGTCACGCCTATCGGGCATCACCCCGGCCGCCATCAGCCAGATTCTGGTGCACCTGAAAAAGAAAAATATGATTGAACGACTGAGTGCGTAAGGTCAGAGGCTCTGCTGTTACGCCGTTTACTGTAGCAGTAAAGCCACCGCTAAAAAGCGTATACAATGCGCGCACTTACGACATCAGCCCTGCTGACACCGTAAACCGCCCATAGCTCAGCTGGATAGAGCGCTGCCCTCCGGAGACCATCGACAGGGCACCCACTGGCAGCACTGCGTACCC
>JAEWQT010000121.1 GCA_023399105.1 Pseudomonadota bacterium
CAGTTGGGTTAAGCGCCACCAGGCCAGTAACAGCTCGTCCCTGAGCATAGAGAATTCCTTATTATTGATTCGGGTTTTCGATCTTGTCGCCCACGCGCAGCGGACGGGTCGCCCGCATCACCAGGCCATAAGACATTTTTTCAAAGGTGCGGAACACCATCACTGTCCCGGCACGCTCATCGGGCAGCTGGACCCGCTCACCGGCGACGCGGTCGTACACCACATTGCCGGTCTTTTTCACCAGTAAGACGGAACCGGCTTCCAGACCATCGCGCTCACCGCGGTTCAGCACCACCACGTCGTACTGGCCCACCTGAGTCACGCCACCGGAGACCGCCAGAATCTGACCATTCAGGGCTTTGGCCGGCGCTTTCGGGTAATAGTTAGCCAGCAGAGCACGGTCTTCGGTCGGCAGCAGCAGGTCACCAATGGCTACCTGCTGATTGGTACGCTCCAGTTCCAGCGTCACGATGTCGCCTTCTTTCGCTTCTACCCGGCCCTGACCAATTTCGGTTGCTTCCAGCCCCAGTACTTCGTTGGTTTGCGGGTCACGGTACACCTGGCCACGACGGAATACGCCGTAGGCCGCGGACACTTCCTCACCAAAATCACCGCGGGCGTACACTTTGCCGCCGGCGCCCATCATCAGGCGGGCGTCTTCACCGGAAATAATACGCGGGGCCTTGTCCAGCTCTTCCGCTGCCACCACCCGGTTATGACGCAGGAAGCCACGGATGGCGTCCTGAGGAATCGCAGGAATAGCCGATTCAATGGGCTCTACCCGGGCGGTAGGTTGCAGCTTAACGGTGCGGCTGGCCTCGCCACGCTTGGTCACGGTCAGACGCATCTCACCGTTGATCATCACCAGGCTCAGTTCATCACCGGGGAAAATCAGGTGGGGGTTTTCAATTTTTTCATTCAGATACCAGATTTCCGGCCACTGCCAGGCATCGTTGGTAAAGCGCTCGGAAATGCCCCACAAGGTATCGCCTTTCTTTACCACATAGCGCTCCGGGGCATCGCTTTTCAGCGTCAGCGCCATGGCTCCGGCCGAAAGGCCCATCAAACCAGCCAGCAGAATGCCCTTGATGGTTTTGCTCATCCTGTATTCCCTTTATGATTGGCGGATCCCGTTGATCTCGCATTGAATGTCACTGCCTGACCGGCATCTTAGCAAGTCACGACCACATTGTTCTATATAAGCAGTCAACTCTATGGCCTTACTCGAAATTTTAGAATACCCGGATCCCCGTTTACGCACCAAAGCCGCGCCGGTGGCCGACGTCGACGAGCGCGTGCGCGCCATCGTCAACGATATGTTCGACACCATGTACGCCGCACCGGGCATTGGTCTGGCGGCTACCCAGGTGAATGTGCATGAGCGCATCATCACCATCGACGTCTCAGAAGATAAATCCGAACCGCTGGTGTTTATTAACCCGGAAATCACCGTGCTGGAAGGCGAGCCAGAAACCATGCAGGAAGGCTGCCTGTCAGTGCCGGGCTTCTACGAAGAAGTCACCCGCATTGAGCACTGTCTGGTGAAAGCCCTCGACCGCCATGGCCAACCCTTTGAAATGGAATGCCGCGGCCTGCTGGCGGTGTGCATCCAGCACGAAGTGGATCACCTCGAAGGCAAGCTGATGGTGGATTACATTTCGCCGCTGAAGCGCAACCGCATCAAAGACAAGCTGGAAAAGAAACACAAACTGGAAGCCCGTAATCAGGGTAAAAAATAATGGCCTTACGCATTCTGTTTGCCGGCACGCCGGAGTTTGCTGCCCTTCACCTGCAGGCGCTGATCAACAGCGAACATGAGGTGATCGGTGTGTATACCCAACCCGACCGGCCGGCCGGGCGCGGTAAAAAACTACAGCCCAGCCCGGTAAAACAGGTGGCATTGGATAACGGCCTGCCGGTTTACCAGCCGCTGAATTTTAAAGACGCCGCCGATGTTGAACAGCTGAAGAGCCTCAACGCCGACGTGATGGTGGTGGTTGCCTACGGCCTGATTCTGCCGCAAAGCGTGCTCGATGCCCCCAAATACGGCTGTCTGAACGTGCACGCCTCGCTGCTGCCACGCTGGCGCGGCGCCGCCCCCATTCAGCGCTGCATCGAAGCCGGCGACAAGCTCACCGGCATCACCATCATGCAGATGGATAAAGGCCTGGATACCGGCGCCATGCTGAGCAAAGTCACCACCGGCATTCTGTCTGATGACACCGGCGGTAGCCTGCACGACCGTCTGGCTGAACTCGGCCCGCCGGCGCTGCTGGCCACACTGGCTCAGGTCGAAGCCGGTACCCTGCAACCGGAACAACAAAACGATGCGCTGGCCAATTACGCGCACAAACTGCTGAAAGAAGAAGCCCTGATTGACTGGCAACAACCGGCCGACGAAATCGCCCTGCGCGTACGGGCCTTTAACCCTTTCCCAATGGCCTACACCTTACTGGGCGATGAACGCATCCGGGTATTAATGGCAGAAGCGCTGGAGCAAACCACCGCGCTGCTGCCGGGCACCATTATCCGCGCCGGGGCTGAAGGCCTGGACGTGGCCTGTGGTGACGGCGTGCTGCGCATTCCCCAGGTGCAGCTGCCGGGCAAAAAAGCCATGCGCGTGGCGGATGTTATCAACGGTCAGCCGCAACTGTTCCAGCCCAACCACCTGCTGGCATCCACTTTATGAGCGCGCCGCTATCGCCCTGGCATAAAAGCCTGAACAGCCCGCTCAGCGCCCGCCGCGCCGCCGCCATGGCGCTGGCCGGCGTACTGAA
>JAEWQT010000169.1 GCA_023399105.1 Pseudomonadota bacterium
GCGGGCTGGTCTTTCGGGCCGCCCAATACCCAAATCTGAAACCCTTTTGCAGCCAGGGCTTCGGCCAATTGGCGGAAGTTGGCCAGCGGCCATTGTTTGGCCGGGCCGTATTCGGCGCCGGGCATTAGCGCTACGGCGGGTTTGTCGGCGGCCAGCGCCAGCTGTTGTATGACGCGCTGTAAATTAGCGGCGTCGGCTTGCAACCCGGGGTTTTCCAGGGTCATCGCTTCAATGGCTTCCTGCGGTTCCAGCCCCAGTGCCACAAAGCGTTTTACGGTTTGGTTCAGGCGTTTTTTTTCGAGCTTACGGCGGTCGTTCAGCAGGCCGTAGCGCTGTTCGCCCAGAAAGCCGGTGCGCAGCGGAATATTGGCGAAGAAGGGAACCAGGGCCGATTTCCACGAACGCGGCAGCACAATGGCGCGGGTGTAGCCTTCGCCACGCAGGGACACGCCCAGCCGGTAACGTTCTTTAATGCCGAATACGCCATGACCCAGGCTCAGGACGATACCTTGTCGCACTTCGGGCATGCGTTCCAGTATGGGTAATGACCAGGCCGGGGCGAGTACGTCGATGGTACAGCCGGGGTGGCGTTGGCGTAATAATTTGAACAGTGATTGGGCCATCACCATATCACCGACCCAGGAAGGGCCGACTACCAGAATTTTTTCCACGCTGTCTCCGGTGCGTCCTTAGCAGGTCTGTCAGTCAATGAAACCGCTGGCTAAAGCAGTTTGTGAGCATTCCCGGCGGGTTTACTGATATTGCAGCAACGCTTCTTCTACTTTATCCAGGTCCGGGATCATGGCCGGATCCTGTCCCAGCGTTACAGCGCGGGCATCGTAACCGCCCATGTGCATGGCGTCCACTTCCTGAATATCTTTTTCGTGGATGTGTACCAGCTTGGGAATACCCTGGATCAGCAACGCATAGAAAGGCATTTTTTTGTGGTCGCCCACGCCGTTAATAATGGCAAAACGGGCATTGGGGTTAGGCGCCGGAGCATTCTGACGGTTCAGCATTTCATAGCACACCACCGGTACGGTTACGCCGCGCCAGTCAATCCGACCCAGAATCCAGTCAACGCTGGAGGCGGTGGTGAGCAGGTGCGAGAACGGAATAATTTCCGCCACGGATACGTTGGGCAGCAACAGTTGTTTGTCTTTCAGCGGAATCAGCAGGCAGTCGACCTGATCCGGAGCGGCGGCCGAGGTTTTAGTGAGCGATTGGTTCATGGCTTTGTATCCAGCTGTGTTTAACGCGGTTTACCAGCTGCAAGGCCAGCTGATAGGGATCGCCGATGTAATTAACGCGCCGGGTGGCAATGGCGCTTTCCGGCATGGAAGAGTTACCACAGGTTGCCGGGGTCTGCACCCATACCGGCACATCGGGGTCGGCCAGGGTGGTCAGCGCTTCGGCGCCGTCATTGCCCATGCCACTGAACAAAATGTATCCGGCTTTGTGGCCGTAACTGCGGCTGATGTTCAGTATTACCTGATCAATAGAAGGGCCATAGGGGCCGGGCCAGTCAGTGCCCAGGCTTTTGGGTAAGCCCTGGGCATCGAAAAGGAATTCGTGCTGAATGGGTGCCACCAGCACTTCGCCGCAGCGCAGCGGTTCACCTTCACGGAAGTTTTTCAGGCTGTAAGCGGCATGCCGGCCAATGGTTTTGCACAGGCTTTCTTCAAAGCGCGGGTCAATGTGCTGGGCATACACAAAAGCCACCGGCAGACCGGCGGGCAAGGCATCGAGAAAGGCTTTAACCGCCTCCGGCCCGCCCAGCGAAGCACCCAGCACCCAAACGCAACTGGCCACCTGTTGGCTGAAGTCTTTGCCAACCAATGAGGTGGGTAACGGAATACGCGGATTTTGCTGCCCCGGCAACTGTTCCAGCGCCTGGGCGTTGGCGGCCAACAACGGCGTTACCTGAGTCAGCTCCAGCAGTTTGCTGTAGAGCTTTTTTTCCCATTTCGGAAAGGTGGGGCAATTTTTTTGCGGGGCCTGTTCCAGCCCGATCAGCACCGGAATATCGCCATCCAGCAGATTATCCAGCCAGTGCAGGTTTTCATCGTCTTCGTGGCGGATATCCACCACCCAAGCGTCCAGATCCAGCTCGCGGTCCAGTTCTGGCAGACGCTCGGGGTCGGTGCTCAGCACCACGTCAAAACCAAAGTGCACTAAGGCGGTTTTGAGCAGGTGCTGCTGCAGCCGGTCGTCGGCCAGTATCCCGACCCGGGGCAGCGCCATATCAGTGCTCCCCGAGTCCCAGCAGGCGGTTCATGGTGCCCAGCAGAATGTCTTCCTGGAACGGCTTGCCCAGGTATTCGTTCACGCCAATCGACATCGCCCGCTCGCGGTGTTTATCACCGGTACGCGAGGTGATCATGATGATCGGAATATCTTTTAAGCGTGAATCGTGCCGCACCAGTGAGGCCACCTCGAAACCGTCCATGCGCGGCATTTCAATGTCCAGCAGCATCAGGTCGGGTTTGTGGTCTTGCAGGGTGGCCATGGCATCCACGCCGTCTTTGGCGGTGAAGACTTCCATGCCGTTGCGTTCCAGCAGGCGCGTGGTTACCTTGCGCACGGTTACCGAGTCGTCCACCACCAGAATGCGCGGCAAACGGCGTTCCAGTTCGTGGCGGCGTTCGGCTTCCTGATGATCCAGCAGTTTGGCCTGCTGGTATTCCAGGCTGGACTGGGTACGGATCATGGCCGGCAGGTCGAGAATGATGACCACCGAACCGTCACCCAGAATGGTACCGCCAGACACACCCATCACACCGGCGAATTGCGGGCCGAGGGTTTTTACCACAATTTCCCGCGAGCCCAGCAGGCTGTCGACCTGCAGCGCAAAGGGTGTGGTTCCCCGCACCAGCAACACAGGTAACGGCATGGTCTGGGCGCTGAACTTGGGCGAGGCTTCGTTTTCCAGCATCACGCCCAGGTATTCAATGCGATAATCGGTGCCCGCGTAATGGTACTTACGATCGGCCTGCGGTTGTTCATACAGGGCCTGCATCTGATTAACCGGCACCCGCACAATACCCTGAATGTTATTCAGCGGTACGGCGTACAGGTCATCCCCCACTTTCACCATCAGCGCGCGGTTCACCGATACGGTGAACGGCAGACGCACGATAAAGCGGGTACCGATGCCGGCCTCGGACTGAATCTCGACCGAGCCGCCCATCTGTTTGATTTCACTGGCCACCACGTCCATACCAACGCCACGACCGGAAATCTGGGTAATGGCTTCGGCAGTAGAGAAGCCAGCCTGCAGAATAAACTGCATCACTTCCTGATCGCTGAGATCATTCTCAGTACTCAGCAGGCCGCGTTCCAGGGCTTTTTTGCGCACTGCCGCCAGGTTAATACCGCGACCGTCGTCGGTCATGGTGATCAGTACATCGCCACCGTCACGGCTGATTTCCAGGTCAATGTTGCCCACCTCCGGCTTACCGGCGCTGGCACGCTGCTCACGGGTTTCAATACCGTGGTCCACCGCGTTACGCACCATGTGCTCAAGCGGGGAAATCATGCGCTCCAGAATGGTGCGGTCCATTTCACCGTCGGCGTTGTAGACGCGCAGTTCCACCTGTTTATCCAGCTCCAGACTGACCTGCCGCACAATACGGCGCAGGCGCGGCACCAGCCGCTGGAACGGTACCATGCGGGTTTTCATCAACCCTTCCTGCAGCTCCGTGTTCACACGACTTTGCTGCAGCAGCAGGGTTTCTGCGTCACGGGTTTTGTGGCTGAGGGTTTCTTTCAGATCGAGCAAGTCGGAAGCCGACTCCACCAGCGCGCGCGACAGCTGCTGAATGGTGGAGTAGCGGTCCATTTCCAGCGGGTCGAAATCTTCGTATTCCGGGCCATGGCGCTCCTGACGGAACAGTACCTGAGCTTCAGTTTCCATATCCAGACGGCGCAGCTGGTCGCGCAGACGATCCAGCGTCATGTCCATTTCGTCGAGGGTGTGGGCGAAGTCAGTCACCTGCTGTTCCAGACGGCCACGACCAATCGAGGTCTCACCCGCCAGGTTAACCAGGCTGTCGAGCAGGTCGGCAGAAACTTTTACCAGTTCCTGCGGTGCTTTGTTGCGCGCCTGCTGTTGTACTTTTTGCTGCGCTTGCGGCTGCGGTTGCTGAGGTTTGGCTGCAACCGGGGCCGGGCTTGCGGCCTCAGCAGCCGGACGCAAGGGCACCACATTGGTGCCGGCAACAGGATTTTCCTGTGCCTGCTCTTGCGGTTCTTCAACCTCAGCCGGGGCTGACGGCATATCGGCCGGCGCCTGGGGCACCAGCGTCAGCGAGGCTTCACCCAGCATCACCAGACCATCGCCCTGCAGCGCGGCACCTACCTGATCCACCAGCTGCATTAATTCATCCTGACGCTGGTAAGCAGCCTGGAAGAAAGCAGCATCACGGGGAATCTGCCCTTGCTGGGCACGCACAATATTGGTTTCAAAATCGTGGGCCAGATCGCCGATGCGGCTGAGTCCGGCCAGACGTGCACCGCCCTTCAGGGTGTGCAATACGCGCTGTGCTTCTTCGGGGCCGGCGCGGTCATCCGGTTCCTGTTCCCAGTCATGCAGGGCACGATCCAGTGCTTCCTGCAGTTCATTGGCTTCTTCGAGGAAAATTTCCAGAATTTCACGATCGGATTCATCCAGTGTTTCCGTGTGAATACTTTCTGCGGCAGCCGCTACCGGATCGTTGCTGCTTTCGTTATCCACATATTCCGGTACTTCGGCATAGGCCTGGCCGCGCAGAAAACCACGGATTTCGGCCATTATAGCGGTAGCCGGTTCCGGTATCTTAGCCGCACGTACCGCATCCAGCTGTGTTCCCAGTTCATCATGGGCACGGTCGAGCAATTCAAACAGGGCCTGGTCCGCACCTAAGCGACCGTCACTGACGTTTTCGTACAGAGTTTCCAGCTCGTGACACAGGTCGGCCACGGCGGCAATTTCCGCCATGCGCGCACCACCCTTTAAGGTGTGCAGCTCGCGCTGCAGCTGAGCGACCTGCAATAAGTCGCCCGGATTATCGCGCCAGTGCAGTAAGGCGGTTTCGACCGACTCGCCGATTTCCTGAGCTTCTTCGAGGAAAATTTCCAGAATTTCGTCGTCAATACCGTCATCGGCGTCGGCGGCATTCTGCGGCTGACTCAGCGGTGCATCGTCTTGTGCGTCGACAACCAGCGGCTCGGCATCCACCGTTTCCAGAACATCTTCGGATTCAGACTCCGCGCCCTCTTCCAGCAGAGGCTCAGCGATATCTTCAAAGCCGGTCGCAGCGCTGTCTTCCAGCAGCCAATCGGGTACCGATTCCGGCTCGGCGCTCAGTTCAATGCTGTTTTCGCTATCCCAGCCATCCGCGTTGGGCAGTTCAGTGTCGTCGGCCGGCTCTTCCGCCGTGGCAATAAAATCGCTGAAATCAATCTCTTCACCATCGGCGTCGGCACTGAAAACCCCGGCAGTTGTCGCCATAGCGGACGTGTCGACAAATTCCCAGGTACGGATTCGTTCCAGCAGGGCTTCCGGACGACGGGTTTCCTGACCCGCTGCCAGACAATCCATCAGCGTCAGCATTTCTTCGTGAGCATCGGAAGCCAGTGCCAGCAGGCCTTCTTCCGGATGCGCCCGTTCTTGCTCAATGCGCTGATACAGTTCATTTAATACATCGGCCAGCACCTGAATGTGCGGCACTTCGGCTTCAGCAGCACCTGCCGCCACATCCTGCAGATCGTGACGCAACCCGGCCAGTACCGCCGGGTCTTGCTGTTGTTGCCATTGTTGCAGCAGCTCGTCGGCATCGAGCAGAGAATCCATGCCTTGCGCCATGAAACGGGAAATGGCCTGCGGATTGGGGCCA
>JAEWQT010000177.1 GCA_023399105.1 Pseudomonadota bacterium
AGCTGTTGGTGTCGATAATGGCTTTGCAGTCATCCGGTAATACGCGCGGAATGTTTTCCTGGAAACCGCCACCGGTAACGTGACACATGGCGTGTACATCGCTGGCGTTGATCAGTTTCAGGGCCGATTTGACATAAATACGGGTCGGGGCCATCAGCGCGTCGGCCAGGGGTTGGCCATCGCCGTCAACGGTCAGGTCAGCCTTGGACACTTCCAGAATTTTGCGGATCAGAGAGTAGCCATTGGAGTGCGGGCCAGAAGAGGCAACGGCAACCAGTTTGTCGCCGGCGGCCACTTTGGAGCCATCGATGATCTGCGACTTTTCGACAATACCGACACAGAAACCAGCCAGGTCGTAATCTTCGCCTTCGTACATGCCCGGCATCTCAGCGGTTTCGCCACCGACCAGAGAAGCGCCGGCCTGTTCGCAGCCGATACCGATACCATTGATGACGTCAGCGGCCACATCGACATTCAGTTTGCCGGTGGCGTAGTAGTCGAGGAAGAACAGCGGCTCGGCGCCGGCGACGACCAGATCGTTTACACACATGGCCACCAGATCGATACCGATGGTGTCGTGTTTTTTCAGGTCCATGGCCAGGCGCAGCTTGGTGCCCACACCATCGGTACCGGAAACCAGTACCGGTTCGCGGTAGCCTTGCGGCAGTTCGAACAGGGCGCCGAAGCCACCCAGTCCGGCCATCACCTCGGGGCGGCGGGTCCGTTTGGCAACGCCTTTGATGCGTTCAACCAATGCATTACCGGCGTCGATATCGACGCCTGCGTCTTTGTAGCTCAGGGATTGTTTGTCACTCATGCCGTCGTCACTGGGTGGCCAAAAGAAAGGCGCACATTCTAACGATTTGTTGCCCCGTCTGCATCTTTCTTCTGGTGTTTTCGCTGTTGCGTCAGTGGTGGGCATTACCAACCCTGCGTGGCACAATACGGGCCTTTTTCAACTCTGGTCAGAGAGGGAGCCGGTTGTGCGTATTATCGGCCTGTTGTTGGTGTGGTGCCTGAGCCTGAATGCGCAGGCGGTTATGGTGTCGGATTTATATGAAATGCAGGTGGCGGTGGCAGACCAGTCGGTGGCCAGTCGTGCACCGGCCATGCAGGAAGCCTTAATGCTGGTGCTGGTTAAAGTGGCCGGCGAACAAAGCGCCGCTCATCACGAATTGCTGCAGCAACAGCTGAGTAATCCGGATGTGTTTGTTAAAAGTTTTCGTTACGTCAGGGATGAGGCCGACGGTTCGTTACAGATGAAGGTGACCTTTGCTCAGAATCTGATCGACGATCTGCTGCGTCAGGCCCAGTTGCCGGTGTGGGGCAAAAGCCGGCCGCTGGTGCTGTTATGGCAGGCGGTCGAAGACAAGCGGCAACGGCTGGTGCTGAACCAGAATGACCAGCAATGGCGGCTGCAGATGGAGCGTGCCATGAGCGAACGCGGTATTCCGCTGCTGTGGCCGGCGCTGGATCTGGAAGATCAAATCGCCTTGCCGGTGGGCAGTTTGTGGGGCTTATTTCGCGCCGATGTGCGTAAGGCTTCTGAGCGTTATATGGCCGATGCACAGATGGCCGGCCGGTTGGCTCCGGTTGCCGGCGGTGGTTTTGCTTACCGGGGCTTTCTGTTGCACCGCGATGAAACCCTGGAACTGAGCGCCGAAGGTGATGAGGTTGCGGTTGTATTGCGCCAGATCGCCGATCAGGTCGCGGTTTTTCTGGCGCAGCGTTACGCCGTGCGCAGCCAGAATGAAGCATCCGGACAAATGATTATGGTGTCGAACGTGGATAATTTCCGCCAATACCATGACTTGCTGGCGTATCTGCTCAGTAATAATGCCATTGATCAGGTGCACATCCGCAGCGTTGATAACAACAATCTGATTCTGGAGCTGGATCTGGCCGCTGACTGGAATCAGGTGTGGAGTGTATTAGCGCTGGATCGACGTCTGGTCGCCACCGATCAGCCCCAGGTATACCGTTGGCAGCCCTGAGATAACCGATGAATCAGCAGTTAACTTTATCCGTCGCCATCCGTGACGACGCCCGCTTTGCCAACTATTACGCCGGCCCTAACGAACAGATTGTGCAGGCATTACAGCAGCAATGGACGGTGCGCGGCGAACCCTATATTTACCTGTGGGGTAGCCTGGGCAGTGGTTGCAGCCATTTATTGCAGGCCTCCTGCCACTATGCCGAAGGGCTGGGACATCAGAGTGTTTATCTGCCGCTGGACGAATTGGCTGATTATGGCCCGGCCGTACTGGATGGCATGGATCACCTGCCGTTGGTGGCACTCGACCATCTGCAGGCCGTTGCTGGCCGCGCTGACTGGGAAGAGGCGTTATTTCACCTGTTTAACCGCATTCGTGATCGTCAGAGTCACCTGCTGATCGCAGCCGGCCAGCCGCCGGCGGCGCTGGGTATTCAGCTGCCGGATTTACTCTCGCGCTTAAATTGGGGCGTAACCTACGCGGTGCAGGAACTGGACGACAATGACAAAATACTGGCGTTATTGTTGCGTGCGCGCCGCCGTGGTTTGAACCTCAGTGACGACGTGGCGCGCTTTATCCTTACCCGCGGCCCGCGTGATATGCAGGGGTTGTTCGATCTGCTCGAACGGCTGGATGCCGCGTCGTTGGCGGCGCAGCGGAAGCTGACCATTCCTTTTGTCAAAGCTGAGCTGCAGTGGTGACACTGCCAGCCCGCTGAACTTGTGGGAGCGGGCCATGCCCGCGAATCCAGCGCTGCGCGCTGGCCTTGCCTGCTGTAAGCCAGCCCTGCCGGGCTGGTTTAGCTGCCACTGCGTGGCAGCTATTGCGGGGCTCCGCCCCTGCGCCCCGATTGCGAGGAACTTATCCTCGCGCTCCAGCTTTGCGCTGTATAGCACGTATTTCCTCATTCACCGTCATTGCCTGCGGCCACGGATCGTAAGGCGCGTCGTGCGCCACGATCCTCGCCC
>JAEWQT010000186.1 GCA_023399105.1 Pseudomonadota bacterium
TCCGGTGAAGTACCGATAATAGGCACACCAGCGGCTTCCAGTTCGTCGGCCAGTTTCAGCGGCGTCTGACCGCCGTACTGGACGATTACACCTTTGGGTTTTTCTTTCTCAACGATTTCCAGCACGTCTTCCAGCGTTACCGGCTCGAAGTACAGACGGTCAGAGGTGTCGTAGTCAGTGGAAACGGTTTCCGGGTTACAGTTGACCATAATGGCTTCGTAACCTTCTTCTTTCGCGGCCAGTGCCGCGTGCACACAGCAATAGTCAAACTCGATACCCTGACCAATGCGGTTCGGACCGCCGCCGAGAACGATGATCTTCTCGCGCTCGGACGGGTTCGCTTCGCACTCTTCCTCGTAGGTGGAGTACATATAGGCGGTGTCGGTGGCAAATTCTGCCGCGCAGGTATCCACGCGCTTGTACACCGGACGCACGCCCAGCTTCTGACGGTGCTTACGGAAGGTTTTTTCGGTAATGCCCAGCAGAGTGGCCAGACGGGCATCGGAGAAACCTTTGCGCTTCAGGCGGTACACGCGGTCGGCATCCAGCGCCTGCAGGCTGCTCTGCGCAACCAGCGCTTCTTCTTTGATCAGGTCTTCGATCTGTACCAGGAACCAGGGATCAACGTGCGAGTGTTCGTACACTTCCTGCACGCTCATGCCCAGACGGAAGGCATCACCGATGTACCAGATACGTTCAGAACGCGGGGTACGCAGCTCGGAAATCACTTTATCTTTGCTGGACGGGTCGTTCAGGTCTACCTTCGGATCGAATCCGGCAGAACCCACTTCCAGGCCACGCAGCGCTTTCTGCAGAGATTCCTGCTGAGTACGGCCAATGGCCATCACTTCACCCACAGACTTCATCTGGGTGGTCAGACGACCATCGGCCTGCGGGAATTTCTCGAAAGTGAAGCGCGGAATTTTAGTTACCACGTAGTCGATGGACGGCTCAAACGACGCCGGAGTACGACCGCCGGTGATGTCGTTCTGCAGCTCGTCCAGGGTGTAACCCACAGCCAGTTTGGCCGCGACTTTGGCAATCGGGAAACCGGTTGCTTTAGACGCCAGAGCGGAAGAACGGGATACACGCGGGTTCATCTCAATCACAACCATACGGCCGTCTTTCGGGTTGATACCGAACTGCACGTTGGAACCGCCGGTTTCCACACCGATCTCGCGCAGTACCGCCAGCGAGGCGTCGCGCATGATCTGATATTCTTTGTCGGTCAGTGTCTGCGCCGGTGCCACGGTGATGGAGTCACCGGTGTGTACGCCCATGGCATCGAAGTTTTCGATCGAGCAGATGATGATGCAGTTGTCGTTTTTGTCCCGCACAACTTCCATCTCGTACTCTTTCCAGCCGATCAGGGATTCGTCGATCAGCAGCTCGTTAGTCGGTGACAGGTCAAGACCACGGGCACAGATTTCTTCAAACTCTTCTTTGTTGTAAGCGATACCACCACCGGTGCCACCCATGGTGAAAGACGGCCGGATGATGCACGGAAAACCCAGGCCTTTCTGCACTTCGCGGGCTTCTTCCATGCTGTGGGCGATGCCGGCGCGCGGACATTCAAGGCCGATTTTTTTCATCGCCTGGTCAAAACGCTCACGGTCTTCAGCTTTATCGATGGTGTCGGCGTTGGCACCGATCATTTCCACACCGAATTTTTCCAGCACACCGGCCTGTTCCAGACCCAGTGCGCAGTTCAGTGCGGTCTGACCACCCATAGTCGGCAGCAACGCGTCCGGACGCTCTTTTTCGATGATTTTGGCAACCGCATCGACGGTGATGGGTTCGATGTAAGTGGCATCAGCCATCGACGGGTCGGTCATGATGGTAGCCGGGTTGGAGTTCACCAGAATAACGCGGTAACCCTCTTCCCGCAGGGCTTTACAGGCCTGAGCACCGGAGTAATCGAACTCACAGGCCTGACCGATCACGATAGGACCGGCGCCGATGATCAGAATACTTTTAATATCAGTACGTTTTGGCATATCTCAGTCGGTCCTGTTATTGAGCGGCCTTGGCGGCGGTCATCAGATCAATGAAGTGGTCGAACAGCGGGGCAACATCGCGCGGACCCGGGCTGGCTTCCGGGTGACCCTGGAAGCTGAACGCCGGAGTGTCGGTGCGGGCAATGCCCTGCAGTGTGCCGTCGAACAGTGACTTATGGGTGGCCTTCACATTGGCCGGCAGAGTTGCTTCGTCCACTGCGAAGCCGTGGTTCTGGCTGGTAATCATCACGCGGCCGGATTCGATATCCTGCACCGGGTGGTTACCGCCGTGGTGGCCGTGCGGCATTTTTACGGTTTGCGCACCGGACGCCAGCGCCAGCAGCTGGTGACCGAGACAGATACCGAACACCGGCATACCCGTTGCCACAATGTCCTGAATGGCCTTAATAGCGTAATCACAGGGAGCCGGGTCGCCGGGGCCATTGGACAGGAATACACCGTCCGGATTCTTCGCCAGTACCTCAGCGGCCGGGGTTTGCGCCGGTACCACGGTCAGGTCGCAGCCACGCTCAGCCAGCAAGCGCAGAATGTTGCGCTTGACGCCGTAATCGTACGCCACCACTTTAAATTTTGGTTCCTGCGGCTGGCCGTAGCCCTTGCCCAGCGTCCAGTCAGTTTCGGTCCATTTATAGGACGTTTTGGCGCTGACCACTTTGGCCAGGTCCATGCCCTTCAGGCCGGGGAAGGCCTTAGCTTCTGCCAGTGCTTTGGCTACCGAAGCTTCTGAGTGCGCATCAGCACCCGCCAGCAGGCAGCCGTTCAAAGAGCCTTTTTCACGCAGCACACGGGTGAGACGACGGGTATCGATATCGGCAATGCCCAGCACATTGCGCTGCTTCAGGTATTCATCCAGTGCCTGCTCATTGCGGAAACTGGAAGCAATTAATGGCAGATCGCGGATAACCAGACCTTTGGCATAAATGCCGTCAGACTCTTCGTCTTCGGGGTTGGTACCGTAGTTACCAATGTGTGGATAGGTTAAGGTGACAATCTGACTGGCATAGGAGGGATCGGTAAGAATCTCCTGATAACCGGTCATAGAGGTGTTGAACACTACCTCTCCCACTGACAGACCTTCGGCACCAATGCTGGTACCTTTGAAGATACTGCCGTCCTCAAGAGCTAGAATGGCTGGCGTAGACAAGGCTAAATCCCCGAACAAAGAATAAACTTGCAGACTACCGCACCGGGCCGGAGGGAATCGCCGAAGGAATCTGCGGTCGTAAAAAAGCGGAATGGTGAAAGACAGACCCCATCCCGCTTACGGCTGATTCCGGCGACAAAAAGCGATCGCCACAATGCGTGTATAAACTAACACTAAAGGATACTGAAAACGGCCTCTGCTGTCCAACCCAAGCGAACGATCCGCACGTTTATCCGCCAGCTGTGAAACCACCACAAAGCAGCATAAATTCGGGCAACGCTTTACCTTGTTACGCAGATTTACAGTATGTAACATACAAATTTACACGCAATACCGCTTTCCACCGGATCAGCCTGCAGTAAAAATCCGGTATTGAGAAGTTGAACTACTAAACAACTACATAACAGTCAGGGTTATCAGAAACTACTGACGCTGTTCGCACCCGCTCATGCAACTGAATCAAGGGGTTTTACCATGCCTGTCGCTGTTGATGGCCGTCGCCGTCTGAATCCTGAAGAACGTAAAAAGTTACTGCTGGTCCATGCCGTAGAGAACTTTGCTCATCGCGGCATTGGCCGTGGCGGGCACACCGAAATTGCCGAAACCGGCGGGGTATCGGTTGCCACCGTCTTCAACTATTTCAATACCCGTGAAGATCTGGTCGATGCGGTGCTGGAAGAGGTTGAAAGTTTCCTGCTGGCGCTGGCGGAACGGGTTTACCGTGAAGAATCCGATCCGGTCGCGGCCATCAAAGCCCATCTCGGGGCTTTTCTGCAGGCCTGCGAAGAGCAGCCGGCTTACATCAAAGTGTGGCTGGAATGGAGCGCTTCGGTACGGGATGAAACCTGGCCCAAATACCTGGCCTTCCAGAATAAATTGCTGGACCTGATTGCCGAGCGTATTGAAACCGGTATCCGCAGCGGTGCCCTGGAAGCCGGCTTGTCCGCCCGTGAACGCGCCCGCTGGGCACTGGGCAATGCGCAGATGCTGGTATCCATGGTGTTCGACCCGGATGGTAAACCAAACGGCATGGAAGAGATGATCAGCCGCGGTTTCGACCATATTCTTGGCGTAAAATCCCGCGCCTGATCTAAGGAGCCTCTGAATAACTCGGTGCCCGCTCTGGATTGCAGGAAAGTTCTGAATCACGAAGCCGGGTTGCAGGCATAGCGGGTTCTGTCAAAACCCGGCGACACCAAGTCAGGGCTTTCCTGCCATCCCCGTAGGGCGCGGCTTTTCGGGCCGTATAGCGGCGTTGGCGAACTTGAAAAGGGCTAGCCATTCTCTGCATTCGCCGCCTTGCTCTACAGCCCGGAAAGACTCGCGCAGAGCTGTGCAGAGTTATTCAGAGGCTCCCTAAATAAAGGCATAAAAAAACCGCTCCGGATGAGCGGTTTTTTTATGCCTGAACAACGGAGGTTCAGAAACCCAGCACATCCTGCATATCGTACAGGCCGGCCGGCTGCTTACTCACCCACAACGCGGCACG
>JAEWQT010000278.1 GCA_023399105.1 Pseudomonadota bacterium
GGCTAACGCCGTGAATCAGGATTTCAGCTGCCGCTCCAAAGACGAAACCCTGATCGCTGAAATCATGACCAGCGTGCAGGGCATTAACTATGCGTGCAGCCACCTGCGTGGCTGGATGAAACCCTCCAAGCGCCATGTGCACATGCTGTTCGCACCCTCACACAACCAGGTTATCTATCAGCCGTTAGGTGTTATCGGCATCATGGTGCCGTGGAACTATCCGGTACAACTGGCGCTGCTGCCGCTGATGACCGCACTGGCCGCTGGCAACCGCGCCATGATCAAGATGTCGGAATTTACCCTGGCCACCAACAAAGCACTGAAAGCCATGCTGGCCGATGTGTTCAGCGAGCAACAGGTCGCCATAATTGAAGGCGAAGTGGATGTCTCTTTCGCCTTTGCCGAAACCCCGTGGGACCATCTGGTGTTCACCGGTTCCACCGCGGTGGGCAAAATTGTGATGAGCGCGGCGGCGAAAAACCTGACCCCGGTCACGCTGGAACTGGGCGGCAAATCCCCCGCCATTATCGCCCCCGGCGCGAGCCTGAAGGTCGCCGCAGAGCGCATCTGCTTCGGCAAATCCCTGAACGCCGGCCAGACCTGTATTGCTCCGGATTACATCCTGCTGCCCGCCGGCCAGGAACAGGATTTTATCGATACTTATCAGGCGACTTTTGCGCGCATGTACCCGACCCTGCGTGATAACAGCGATTACACCGCCATCATCAACGAACGCCAGCACCAGCGCCTGCAAAGCTGGGTGAAAGATGCCGCCGACAAAGGCGCCAACATCACCGTGGTGAACCCGGCCAATGAAGATTTCAGCGGCACCCGCAAAATGCCGCTGCACATCGTTCAGAACGGCAGCGCCGATATGAAAGTGATGCAGGAAGAACTGTTCGGCCCGATCCTGCCCATCGTGCCGTACCGCTCACTGGATGACGCCATCGACTATGTCAACGACCGCGACCGTCCGCTGGCACTGTATTTCTTCAGCTACAACAAAGCCGAGCAACAGAAAATTCTGCAACGCACCCACGCCGGTGGCGTCACCATCAACGATACGCTGATGCACATCGCCCAGGACGATATGCCCTTCGGCGGTGTCGGCCCGTCGGGCATGGGGCATTACCACGGCAAAGAAGGCTTTATGGCGTTGTCGAAAGCCAAATCTGTGCACCGCAAAGGCCGGTTCAACAGCGGCATGTTCATCTACCCGCCCTACGGCGGCGCGATTCAGGCCCTGATCCGTAAGCTCTTTATCCGCTGAGATTTTTTATGCTGAAAACAATAACAACAACACGGCGTGGTTTTATGCAGCTGAGCGCCAGCTCGGCGGCGGTTCTCACCCTCGGCGCCTCAGTTGCCGGGCTGACCGGCTGCAGCAAGGTCCCGGTTGCCGATGGTTTTAAAGTTCTGCGCCCGGGGGATATTGAGATTCTGCGCGCCGTGGCGCCGGTGATTCTGTCGGGCAGTTACCCCGGCAGCCTCGCCGCAGACGGCGAAGCCGTGCTGCTGCGCTCACTGGATAAAGTCGTCCTGACCTTACAGGACTATGCCCGCAGCCAGCTGGTGATGCTGTTCGACGCCCTGCAGGTGGCGCCGGTGCGTGCCGCCATGGGCGCGCCCTGGACAGGCTGGAGCGAGATGCCGGCGGCCGATATTGAAGCCTTCCTGCACAGCTGGAAAACCAGCCGCATTCAGCTCAAACGCATGGGCTACGCCTCGCTGTGCAAACTGGTCACCATGTGTTGGTACAGCCATCCGTCGACCTTTGCTTTTTCCGGTTATCCGGGTATGCCGCAGAAAATTCCGGCCCACAGCTGATTCCGGCCCCCAGAATAATAAGAGAATCCGATATGCAGAATCACACCCCCCGTCAGCCACACATTCCGGTGGTGGCCGGTATTAAAGACCCGATCCGCGACGGTATCCGCAGCGGCTGGAACGTACGCGCCTCCACCAGCATCGCCGATGGCACCGTGCTGGAAGCCGACGTCATCATCATTGGTACCGGTGCCGGTGGCGGCACCACGGCGGAAATTCTCGCCAACGCCGGCCTGAAGGTACTGATGCTGGAAGAAGGCCCGCTGAAAAGCAGCGACGACTTCCGCATGGACGAACGCGAAGCCTACCGCGACCTGTATCAGGAAAGCGCCGGTCGTATGAGCAAAGACGGCGCCATGTCGATCCTGCAGGGCCGCTGCGTGGGTGGCACCACGGTGATTAACTGGACCTCCAGTTTCCGCACCCCGGAACCAACCCTGGCACACTGGGCCAGCGAGTTCGGCGTGCAGGGCATGAGCAGCTCGGAGATGACGCCCTGGTTCGAAAAAATGGAACAGCGCCTGAATGTCGCTCCCTGGCAGATTCCGGCCAACCCCAATAACGCGGTGTTGAGCCGTGGTGCTACCTCGCTGGGCATCGACTGGCAAGTCATTCCGCGTAACGTATCCGCCTGTTGGAACCTGGGTTACTGCGGCACCGGCTGCCCCACCAACGCCAAACAGTCCATGCTGGTCACCACCATTCCGGCGGCGCTGCAGCAAGGCTCTGAACTGGTATACAGCGCCCGCGCCGAACGCCTGATCATGGAAGGCCGCAAAGTGCTGGGCGTTGAAATTACTGCCCTGAACGACGATTACCAGCCCAGCGGCAGCCGTCTGGTCGCCAAAGCGCCGCACGTCATCATGGCCTGCGGCGCCATTAACGGCCCGGCATTGCTGTTGCGCTCGAAAGCGCCCGATCCGCACAAGCGCATCGGTAAGCGCACGTTCTTCCACCCCACCACCTTCTGCTTTGCCGAATTCGACGAGCTGATCGATCCGTACTATGGTGCGCCGCAGTCGATTTATTCCGACCATTTCCAATGGCAGTCGGTTGACGGTCCGGTCGGCTACAAGCTGGAAGTCCCGCCGCTGCAGCCGGGCTTAACCTCGGTGCTGCTGTTAGGGCACGGTCATCAGCATTTTTCGGATATTCAGAAACTGCCCAACCTGCACGCCATGATTGCGCTGCTGCGCGATGGTTTTCACCCGCAAAGCGAAGGCGGCAGCATTGAGCTGGCGGGTGATGGTACGCCGATCATCGACTACGCCATTAATGATTACCTCTGGGATGGCGTGCGCCGCTCCTGGCTGAGCATGGCCGAAATTCAGTTTGCCGCCGGTGCCAAAGCGGTGCGGGCCTCGCATGTGGATTCCCCCTGGTTTAAGAGCTGGGAAGAAGCCAAGGCCAGTATTAACGCGCTGGAATTCCGCTCCAATGCCTTTACCGCCGGCTCCGCCCACTGCATGGGCGGCCTGACAATGGGCGAAGACCAGACCCGCTGCCTGGTCGACAGCAACGGCAAGTACCACCACCTCGACAACCTCTATGTCTTCGACGGCTCGGTATTCCCCACCAGCATCGGTGCCAACCCGCAGCTGTCGATTTACGGCATGGCCTGTAAGCAGGCCAATAAGTTACTCGAGAAGCTGAAACAGGGTTGAGGGGCGGTGTTGAGGGTTAGGCGTTCAGGGTTCAGCGAGCTCAGAGTTAAACACCAAGGCGCGCCTAACGCTGAACGCCAACCTTGAACGATATTGCCTCCCGTCAACGCCCCGCATCTGGCGCAATCTGCGCCTTTTGTTTACTATGCGCCGCATTTACTGCCCACAATTCAGGCTGCTCTGTTATGACGACTGTGGTTTACCCCGGCACCTTTGACCCCATTACCAATGGCCATACCGATCTGGTTGAGCGCGCTGCGCGCCTGTTCGACCACATCATTATTGCCGTGGCCGATAACCCGAAAAAGCGTCCGCTGCTGGATCTGGAAACCCGCGTCGATCTGGCCAAAAGCGTGCTGGGCCATCTGGCCAATGTCGAAGTCGTCGGTTTTAACAACCTGCTGGCCGACTTCGTGAAAGAACGCAACGCCAAGGTGATTTTGCGCGGCCTGCGTGCGGTGTCGGATTTTGAGTACGAATTCCAGCTGGCCAATATGAACCGGGTGCTGGCACCCAATGTGGAAAGCCTGTTTCTGACCCCGTCCGAACAGTATTCCTACATTTCATCCACCATCGTGCGGGAAGTGTCGGCGCTGGGCGGCGATGTCAGCAATTTTGTGCATCCGCTGGTAGCCAAAACCCTGAAAAAATACGCGACCCTCTAATAAACGCCCCTGACGGAGGTATGTCATGGCACTGATTATTACAGACGAATGCATCAACTGTGATGTGTGTGAACCGGAATGCCCGAACGAGGCCATTTCCGCCGGCGAAGAAATCTATGTGATTGATCCGTCCAAGTGCACCGAATGCGTTGGCCATTACGATGAACCGCAATGTCAGCTGGTG
>JAEWQT010000276.1 GCA_023399105.1 Pseudomonadota bacterium
GCTGGTGATTCGCGCAGAACAGGGGATTATACCGTTGTCTGTTTTTCAGCAGCGGTTGGCCATGTTGCCCCGCGGGCAGTTACTCAGCCTGCCCGGGCATCATCATTTTCATCTGGAGCCGTCGACCTGTGCGGCGGTGGCTACGGCCATTAAAGAGTTCTGGACCCATGTCTGAAGCCAGTAACGTACGGATGCAGGGCATCTGGTTTGCCGCCTTACTGGGGTTGTTACTCAGTTGTCTGGCGGCCAGCTGGCTGCTGCAGGCGCAGGCTCATTATGGTTACGGCCTGTGGTATGAGGTGTATGACATCCGCGCCCATATTGATCGGTTTGGTCCGCAAAACCGCTACATTGCCGGTTTGGAAGCCCTGGATAAAGCTGAGCATGTACAGTTATTCAACGACATCAGTCGCGCGGTGCACCGGCAGGGTGAAGGCTTAGCGGATATCCGCTTTGACTGGCGTGGCCGTTCGCAGCCATTGCTGCATAAGGCGGAAATTGTGCATCTGCAGGATGTAGCCAACTTAATTGATGTGCTGCGCACCGCGTCCTGGGTAATCGCCTGGCTGACGCTGGCGTTATTCTGGTGGCTGGTGCGGCAGGGCAGTCAGCCCCGTTGGCGCTCGCAGTTGCTGTGGCTGGCCGGGATGGTGGTTATTACGTTGGTGCTGGTGTTCGCCATTGGCCCGAAGGCGGTGTTTTACCAGCTGCATGTGTGGATTTTCCCGGAAGGGAATCAGTGGTTCTTTTATTATCAGGATTCACTAATGAGCACGCTGATGAAGGCACCGTATCTGTTTGGTGGCATCGGTGCGGGGATTGCCGTTGGGGGCTTGTTACTGTTCGGGCTGGCGTTATGGCTGTTGCGCCGTGTATCCGGACAACAACCACATTCGGCCTGAATCAGAAGGGTGCCGGCAGTACAAAGGCCAGCCGTTCGCCGCTGGTGGGATGATTAAAGTCCAGTTCCCGGGCGTGCAGCATCAGGCGCGGGTTTTCTTTGGCGCTCTCCGGTGCGTAGAACGGGTCGCCGATAATCGGATGGCCAATACTCAGCATGTGCAGACGCAACTGATGCGAGCGCCCGGTTTGCGGGTACAGCTCTACCCGGGTGAAGTCTGCGGTCTGTTCCAGTCGCTGCCAGCGGGTTAGGGCATAGCGGCCGTCGACGTGGCAGATTTTCTGCAACGGTCGGTTGGGCCAGTCGACACAGATCGGCAGATTCACACAGCCCCAGTTACCTTTCAGCTTGCCAATCAGCAGGGCTTCATACACCTTGCGGGTGGTTTGCTTTTCAAACTGTTGCTGCACCGCGGTTAACGCCGCTTTGTTGCGGGCGTACACCAGAATACCCGAGGTATCCATATCCAGCCGGTGGATGATGTGCAACTCGCCGTAAACGGCCTGCAGGCGGCTGAAGGCACAGTCTTTGTTGTACAGGCCTGGCACGCTCAGCAGCCCGGCCGGTTTATTGATGACAATGATCTGGTCATCGATGTGCAGGATATCCGGAACGTTACTCATGCCACGCCACCGGCATCGGGCAGATTGCGGATCAGCAGAGCTTTGCTGAGATCACCAGCGGGGCAGCCATCTGGTTTCTGCAGGCTGACCACAAAGCCGGAACCCGGCGCATCGTTGCGCGGCTTGCCATGCTGATCGCTCAGGGCATCCAGGGTAAAGGTGAGGTTGCCGTCGGGGGTCATCAGCTCCAGCGAATCGCCCACCTGAAAGCGGTTTTTCACGTCCAGCAGCAAGGCATCGCCCTGATCGGCGATGACTTCGGCGACAAACTGCTGGTGGGTGCTGGTGGATACGCCGCGTTCGTAATTCTGATACTCATCGTGTACATGGCGGCGGAAGAAGCCTTCGGTGTAGCCGCGGTTGGACATATTCTCCAGCGTATCCATCAGGTTTTTATCAAAACCCCGGCCGGCCACGGCGTCATCAATGGCTTTGCGGTAGGCCTGCGCGGTACGTGCCACGTAGTAGTGTGATTTGGTGCGGCCTTCGATTTTCAGCGAATGCACGCCCAGTTTCACCAGTTGTTCGATGTGCTGAATGGCGCGCAGATCGCGGGAATTCATGATGTAGGTGCCATGCTCGTCTTCAAACGCCGGCATGTATTCATTGGGGCGGTTGCCTTCCTGCAGCAGGAAGATTTTATCGGTGGGTTTCCCCGCGCCCAGCGTTGGATCGAACTCGTTCACCCCGGCCGGCACGACGTCACCGGACAGGGTTTCTTCCGCTTCATGGGCATCGTATTTCCAGCGGCAGGCGTTGGTGCAGGTGCCTTGGTTCGGATCGCGGTGATTCATATACCCCGACAGCAGACAGCGGCCGGAGTAGGCAATACAGAGTGCGCCATGCACGAACACTTCGATTTCCATGTCCGGGCAGCGCTGGCGGATCTCGGCGATTTCATCCAGTGATAACTCGCGCGACAGAATGATGCGGCTGACGCCCTGACGACGCCAGAACTCCACCGAGGCGTAGTTAACCACGTTGGCCTGCACCGAGAGATGCACCACCTGATCGGGCCAGCGGTCTTTCACCAGCATGATCAGGCCGGGGTCGGACATGATCAGGGCATCGGGCTGCATGTCGATCACCGGCGAGATATCGCGCATATAGGTATCGACTTTGCTGTTGTGCGGCGCGATGTTACTGGCGACGTAGAACTTTTTACCCAGCTCATGGGCGCGGCCAATGCCGTGGGCCAGATTGTCGAGGGTAAAGTCGTTATTGCGTACGCGCAGGCTGTAGCGCGGTTGCCCGGCGTAAACGGCATCGGCGCCGTAAGCGAAGGCGTATTCCATATTGCGGACGGTGCCCGCCGGAGAGAGTAATTCTGGTGTCATGAAGCTGATAACCCGGTAAAAAACCGGGGCATTATATCAGCTTCGGGCGGCGGTATCAGTCGTTGCTGAGGCCGAACAGGCTGACGTCCGCTTCCTGCAGCCAGACAAACCAGGCTTTTGGAAATGGCAGACGGGTGTTGTCTTTGATCAGGTCCGGTAATTCCTGCTGCAGACTGTGCCAGTACTGGCGCAGATCGCCGGTTTCTGCGCCCAGTTCGTCCATTTCGGCCCATAAGGCTTCCAGGCTGCCGAGCAGTAATTCAGTGTCGTCACATTCGGGATCAAACAGGGTTTCACAGGCGCTGTGCAGGGCGGCGCAGCAGAACTGCAGTAAACGCCAGGCCAGGCTGTCGTCTTCTGGCTGGGCATCCCGCCACTCGCAGAACGCATCGTGAAAACGCAACAGATTGGCTTCGGATTTCAGTTCGCCGCGTAACCAGGCCAGCAGTTTGGTCTGCAATTTCTGGTATGGCTCGGCACTACTGTTCTGGGTTTCACACCAGAAGCTGACGTGCGGGGCATTGATAACAGCAAGACTGGTGCAGAATGCGATGCGTTGGAACTGAGTCACGGGGTTAAGGCTCCTGCTGGGGAAAATGATAGGTGTCGAATAATGTCGGTAAGGTCCAGTGGCTGCTGGCTGGCAACGCTGCCGTCAGGCGCTCAAGAAAGGCTTCCTGATCGGTCGCACGCACGAATTTTTGCTTGCCGCGCGGGTCATTGCCAAAGAAATCTTCCCAATGTCCGAGAATAAAGTGCCGTGCCTGAGTATTGCGGATAATGGATTCCGGATACTGCTCAACCTGAGCGAAAGACGCCGGGCAAATAATGGCGACATCGATGTCTTTACCATCGGCTAAGTAGGGTACAACGCCATCGATTTCTGCGCTGGCTGAATCCTGATAGAACACCCGGTAAATCGGTTGCTGTTGGTCGTCGAGGAAATCAATCAGATAGGCCAGTGTCTGCCCTTCCTTCCAGCCGAAGGAATGCCAGGGCAACTTTTTTTGTGGTTCATCGTAGCGCCCCTGCATGAGTTTGATGCCCATAAAGTGCGGTGCATGGGAGGATTTCAAACCCATGATGCGGCTGCGTCCGGAGCGGCTGTAGTGCCATGTTCCGGGTTGCTCCCGGGTTCCCATACTGGTGTCCAGCGCCGTCATTCGTTCTGC
>JAEWQT010000277.1 GCA_023399105.1 Pseudomonadota bacterium
CCAGCGGCGTATTAACCACCTGCGGTTCAAAAATGCTGAGCAATTTCGTGGCGCCCTACGACGCCACCATCGTCGACAATTTTAATCAGGCCGGCGCGGTATCCCTGGGCAAGCTGAACATGGACGAATTCGCCATGGGCTCGTCCAACGAAAGCTCCTTTTATGGCGCCGTGGCCAACCCCTGGAATAAAGACCATGTTCCGGGCGGATCATCCGGTGGTTCGGCGGCGGCCGTAGCAGCCCGCCTGGTGCCCGGCGCTACCGCTTCCGATACCGGCGGTTCCATCCGTCAGCCGACAGCTTTCTGTGGTTTAACCGGCCTGAAACCGACCTATGGCCGTGTATCACGCTGGGGTATGATCGCGTACGCTTCCAGCCTCGATCAGGCCGGCACCATCACCCGCACCGCGGAAGATGCCGCGCTGATGCTGAACGTAATGGCCGGGTTTGATCCGAAAGATTCCACCTGCATGGATCGTGAAGTACCGGATTACCGCAGCACGCTGAACAACAGCATCGCCGGCTTAACCATCGGCCTGCCGGAAGAATATTTCCGCAGCGATTTAAGCGCCGATATGCAGCAGGCCGTGCGTAACGCCATTGCCGAATACGAAAAACTGGGTGCGAAGGTGAAGCCAATTTCACTGCCCAATACCCATCTGGCGATTCCGGCCTATTACATCATTGCGCCGGCCGAGTGCTCCGCCAACCTGTCGCGCATGGACGGTGTCCGCTTTGGCTACCGCTGTGACAACCCGCAGGATATTAATGACCTGTACAAACGCTCCCGCGGTGAAGGCTTTGGTAATGAAGTTAAACGCCGCATTATGATCGGTGCCTATGCGCTGTCGGCTGGCTTCTACGATGCCTACTACAAAAAAGCGCAGCAGGTTCGCCGCTTAATCAAAAACGATTTCGCCGAGGCCTTTAAAGAGGTTGACCTGATTGCTGGTCCGGTAACCCCCACTCCGGCATTTAAACGCGGCGAAAAGACCACCGACCCGGTGGCGATGTATCTGGAAGATATTTTTACCATTGCCCTGAACCTGGCCGGCTTACCGGGCATGTCGGTTCCCTGCGGCATGGTGAATAACCTGCCGGTGGGACTGCAGTTAATCGGTAATTATTTTGACGAAGCGCGTCTGCTGAATGCCGCGCATCAGTTCCAGCAGGTGACCGACTGGCACCAGCAAAAACCGGCCGATGTGTAAGGGGTTCTGAAATGGAATGGGAAGTTGTTATCGGCCTTGAGATTCACGCTCAGCTAGCCACCAAATCAAAAATTTTCTCCGGCGCCGCCACGCAATACGGTGCCGAAGCCAACACTCAGGCCTGCGCGGTGGATTTAGGTTTACCCGGTGTGCTGCCGGTGTTTAACGAAGAAGCCCTGCGCATGGCGGTGAAGTTTGGCCTGGCCATTGATGCCGACATCGGCAAAAAATCGGTGTTCGACCGCAAAAATTATTTCTATCCGGATCTGCCGAAAGGCTACCAGACCACCCAGCTGCACCACCCCATTGTCGGCAAAGGCTTTATTGAAATTGAGCTGGATGATGGCAGCACCAAGCGCATTAACGTCACCCGGACACACCTGGAAGAAGACGCCGGCAAATCCGTGCACGAAGGCTTTAATGGCATGTCCGGTATCGACCTGAATCGTGCCGGCACACCCCTGGTAGAAATTGTGTCGGAACCGGAACTGCGCAGCGCCAAAGAAGCCGCCGCGTATTTCCGCAAAATGCACAGCATTGTCACTTATCTGGGTATTTGTGACGGCGATTTATCCCAGGGCTCCATGCGCTGTGACTGCAACGTTTCACTGCGTCCGAAAGGTCAGCAGGAATTCGGCACCCGCACCGAGATTAAAAACGTCAACTCGTTCCGTAATGTCGAGCGTGCCATCGAAGCCGAAATTGAACGGCAGATGGATATTCTCGAAGACGGCGGCAAAATTCTGCAGGAAACCCGCCTGTACGATGCCGATAAAAACGAAACCCGCGCCATGCGCTCTAAAGAAGTCGCCAACGATTACCGTTACTTCCCCTGCCCGGATTTATTGCCGGTAATCATCGACGATAACTACATCGAAGCCGTACGAGCCACCCTGCCGGAATTACCGGATGCCAAACGCAAACGCTTTGTGAAAGACCACGGCTTATCCGCTGTCGATGCCGCGGTACTGGCCTCCAGCCGCGAGCTGGCGCATTACTTTGAAACCGCCGCCAAAGCCGCCAACGATTACAAACTGGCCGCTAACTGGGTGCAAGGCGATGTCTCCGCCACGCTGAACCGGCTGGAAATCAGCATCGACAAGCTGGCCGTGTCGGCGGAACAGCTGGGCCGCATTTTGCAGCTGATCAAAGACAACACCCTGAACAACGGCGGCGCCAAAGAAGTATTCAACGCCCTGCTCGACGGCAAAGGCGATGGCAGCGCGGCCTGCATTGATGCGCTGGTAGACTCTTTGGGCCTCAAGCAGGTATCCGATACCGGCGCCATTGAAGCCATTGTGGCGGAAGTGCTGGCGGCCAATCAGAAACTGGTCGATGGCTATCTGGCCACCCCGGAAGACAAGCGCGCCAAAGCCATCGGGCCCTTTATTGGTCTGGTGCGTAAAGCTGCCAAAGGGGTAAACCCGCAGGTGGTGATGGACGTTCTGCAGAAGAAGCTGAACGAACTGGGTTGATGTTGTAATCCGGCGGCAGCATGACTCCGGTCATGGCAGCCGCCGGATGGCTCTGTTACAACGCTGGAAGTACACATACGCGAGAGAGCATTGCATGCAATTCAAACTGATTCTGGTGTTCGTCGATGACGAGAAAACCGACAAGGTGCTGGACGCTGCCCGTGCCGCCGGAGCAACCGGCGCCACCATCATCAGCCATGCGCGCGGTCAGGGGCTGAAAAAAATGACCGGGATATTTGGCTTAGAGCTGCTGAATCCGCGTGCGGTGCTACTGATCCTGGTCGAAGCCCGCCGTGCCGACGCTATTCTGCAAGCGGTCACCGATGCCGGCGGTCTGGATGAACGGCTGGATACCGGTATTGCCTTAATGCTGGATGTGGATAAAGCACTGGGCCTGACTCAACACATCGAAGCCCTGCAAAAAGAACATCCGCTGTAACGACCCGCTCTGACAGCCATAAAAAAACCGCCAACTGGCGGTTTTTTTATACTTCACACTGGCGCTTCAGGAAATTACTTGACCACTTTCAGGGTTGGTTTCGTACCTGAAGGTTCCGGTGCCGGCGGCGGCGGCAGATCATCCGGATCCGGTGCCCCAGCTTCCATGCCAAATACCATCCCCTGACCATTTTCCCGCGCGTAAATCGCCAGAATGGCCACCACCGGCACAAAGACCGACATCGGCACACCGCCGAAACGGGCGTTGAAGGATAAACCATCGTTATCGATCAGCAGATTCTGTACCGCCGCCGGGCTGATGTTCAGCACAATCTGGCCGTCGTTCACAAATTCCTGCGGCACCTGCACACCCTGCAAACCGGCATCCACCAGCAGGTAAGGTGTGCATTGGTTATCCAGAATCCATTCGTGCAGCGCCCGCACCAGGTACGGACGGCTGGGAGTCATAGCGCGGCTCATCAGTCGCGCATCTCCCGCTCACGCTCAGACAAGCTGGCCTGGAAAGCTTCGCGGTCGAACAGGCGTTCCATATATTGCAGCAACGGCTTGCACTGTTTTTCCGGCAATTCGATGCCCAGTACCGGCAAACGCCACAGGATCGGAGCCATGCAGCAATCCACAATCGAGAATTCCTCGTTCATGAAATACGGCATTTCCGCAAAAATCGGCGTAATGGCAATCAGATTCTCGGTCAGCTCTTTACGCGCCGCCTCAGCGTCTTTGCCTTTACCGGTCAGAATGGTACGAATCAGATCGCCCCAGTCTTTTTCAATGCGGTGAATCCACAAACGGCTTTGCGCACGCGCCACCGGATACACCGGCAACAGCGGCGGATGAGGGAAACGCTCATCGAGGTACTCCATCATCACGTTCGGCTCGTACAGTACCAGCTCACGGTCGACCAGAGTCGGCAGTGAGTTGTACGGGTTCAGGGATGCCAGATCTTCCGGCTTGTTATCCGGATCAACGTCATAAACATCAACCGCGACCCCTTTTTCAGCCAGTACGATACGTACGCGATGGCTGTAATGATCGGACGGATCCGAAAAAAACGTCATGGAAGAGCGCTTCGCTACAACCCCCATAGTGTCCTCACCTTTTTTCAGCAAACCCATTAAACAAATACAGCCCGGCCGCGGGGTGCGCGGCCGGGCTCTGTGTCAGCAAGACCAGAACGTCTTACTTGATGTCTTTCCAGTACTCTTTGTTCAGCATGTATACCGGAACAAAGAAGATGGCCAGGAACAACAGTACCCACCAACCCAGACGCTGACGCTCCAGAGCAATCGGCTCGCCCATGTAAACCAGGAAGTTCACCAGGTCATACACCAGCTTGTCGTACTCAGCGGCAGTCAGCTTGCCCGGCTCAGCCAGATACAACACACCATCCTGCTCGGTGGTGATTTCCTGACCAGTCAGGGTGTCGAAACCAACACGCACCTGAGCAGTACCTTTTACCTGACGGCCCTGCAGCTCACCCAGAACATGCGGCATACCGACGTCTTTGAAGACTTCGTTGTTGACGCCGTATGGGCGGGTCGGGTCTTCATAGAAGCTGCGCAGATAGGTGTAAACCCAATCCGGACGACGCACACGCGCCACCAGGGTCAGATCCGGCGGTGTGGCACCAAACCATTTCTTACCGTCTTCTGCGCGCATGGCGTTGGTCATCAGGTCACCGAATTTCTTATCGGCGAACACCAGGTTTTCCATCATCAGATTTTCCGGAATACCCAGATCACGGGCGACACGGTTATAACGACCATGCTCCAGTGAGTGACAGCCCATGCAGTAGTTCATGTAAGTCTGGGCACCGCGCTGCAACGAGGCGGTGTCAGTCAGATCGGTACGGTGTTTATCCAGCTGCACGGAAGGAGCCGCCGCCATGGCAACGGCAGGAATCAATGCGGCAATTAACGCAAATACTTTTTTCATGCTCAGTGGCCCCCGGTTACGCGCTCAGGTACTGGTTTGGTTTTTTCCATGCTGGTGTAGATCGGCATGGCCAGGAAGAAACCGAAGTAGATTACCGAGCCGACACGGGACAGCAGGGTATTCATATCGGTTGCCGGCTGAGTACCCAACCAGGTCAGCAGAACAAAAGCTGCCGCAAAAATCGGGATCAGAGTACGGCTGATCCAGCCTTTATAGCGCCAGCTCTTCACCGGGCTGCGATCCAGCCAGGGCAGTACGAACAGGATGGCAATCGCAGCGCCCATGGCAATAACGCCCAGCAGCTTATCCGGTACCGCACGCAGAATGGCGTAGAACGCACCGAAGTACCAAACCGGAGCAATATGGTCCGGAGTTTTCAGACCGTTGGCCGGTTCAAAGTTCGGGTATTCCAGCATGAAGCCGTTACCTTCCGGGAAGAAGAACATCACGGTAGAGAACACCATCAGGAACACCACAATACCGACCATGTCATGCACGGTGTAGTAAGGGTGGAACGGTACGCCGTCGAGCGGCTTGCCGTTTTCATCTTTCAGGGCTTTGATGTCCACGCCATCCGGGTTGTTGGAACCCACTTCGTGCAGTGCCAGCAGGTGCAGCACCACCAGCAATACAATCACCAGAGGCAGGG
>JAEWQT010000058.1 GCA_023399105.1 Pseudomonadota bacterium
GTACCGCTGGTCAGTGATTACCTGAATGGTGTGGAGGTAAAAGCCGGCGAGATCGTGCTGTTTGAAAACGTACGCTTCAACAAAGGCGAGAAGAAAAACGCCGATGAGTTGGCCAAGCAATACGCCGCGCTGTGTGATGTGTTCGTGATGGACGCCTTCGGTACTGCGCACCGCGCCGAAGGTTCTACCCACGGCGTGGCCAAATTTGCACCGGTTGCCTGTGCCGGTCCGCTGCTGGCGGCCGAACTGGACGCACTGGGCAAAGCGCTGGATAAGCCTGCCCGTCCGATGGTGGCGATTGTGGCTGGCTCCAAAGTGTCGACCAAACTCGATGTGCTGACCTCTCTGTCGTCCATCTGTGACCAGTTGATCGTGGGCGGCGGTATCGCCAACACCTTCCTGGCTGCAGCCGGTTTCAAAGTGGGTAAGTCCCTGTGCGAACACGATCTGATCGACACCGCCAAAGCCATCGCCGCCAAAGTAAACGTACCGCTGCCGACCGATGTAGTAGTGGCGGAAATCACCGGCCCGATTGATGACTTCATGGCCTTCGTTAACGCTGCCAAGCCGGTGGTTAAGAAAGTGGCCGATGTCGGCGACAACGACATGATTCTGGACGTAGGCCCGGAAACCGCGGCTCAGTTCGCTGACATGCTGAAAGCGTCCAAAACCATTCTGTGGAACGGCCCGGTTGGCGTGTTTGAAGTAGACAGCTTCGGCAACGGTACCAAAGAACTGTCGAATGCCATTGCTGACAGCGCTGCATTTTCCATCGCCGGTGGTGGTGATACGCTGGCCGCCATCGACAAATACGGCGTGGCCGATAAGATCTCTTACATCTCCACCGGCGGCGGTGCGTTCCTCGAATTCGTGGAAGGCAAAGTGCTGCCGGCGGTTGCCGTACTGGAAGAACGCGCGCAGGGCGCCCGTTAAGCGTTCGGCTGAACAGAGTGTGGGAAGCCCGGCTTCCCGCGCAGAATTTTTTAATAGAGTCAGCGTCTGGCGTCTAGCGTCCAGCGTCTGGCAGACCTAAAGAGGCAACAACATGGCATTAATCAGCATGCGTCAGATGCTGGATCACGCCGCCGAATTCGGCTACGGCGTGCCAGCTTTCAACGTGAACAACCTGGAACAGATGCGCGCCATCATGGAAGCCGCCGACAAGACCGATTCTCCGGTGATTGTGCAGGCGTCTGCTGGTGCCCGTAAGTACGCCGGTGCGCCGTTCCTGCGTCACCTGATTCTGGCGGCTATTGAAGAATTTCCGCACATCCCGGTGTGTATGCACCAGGATCACGGCACCTCGCCGGACGTGTGTCAGCGTTCTATCCAGCTGGGTTTCAGCTCGGTGATGATGGACGGTTCTCTGGGTGAAGACGGCAAAACCCCGACTTCCTATGAGTACAACGTGGACGTGACCCGTCGTACCGTCGAGATGGCGCACGCCTGTGGTGTATCGGTAGAAGGTGAGCTGGGTTGTCTGGGTTCTCTGGAAACCGGTATGGCCGGTGAAGAAGACGGCATCGGCGCTGAAGGCGTGCTGGACCACAGCCAGATGCTGACCGATCCGGAAGAAGCTGCGGATTTCGTGAAGAAAACCGGCGTCGATGCCCTGGCCATTGCCATCGGTACCAGCCACGGTGCGTACAAGTTCACCAAGCCGCCAACAGGCGACATTCTGGCCATCGACCGTATTAAAGAAATCCATAAGCGCATTCCGGATACCCACCTGGTGATGCACGGTTCTTCTTCGGTACCGCAGGAATGGCTGGCCATCATCAACCAGTACGGCGGCGACATTAAAGAAACCTACGGTGTGCCGGTGGAAGAAATCGTTGAAGGCATCAAGTACGGTGTGCGTAAAGTCAACATCGACACCGACCTGCGTCTGGCCTCTACCGGTGCGATGCGCCGCATGATGGCCGAGCACCCGAGCGAGTTCGACCCGCGTAAATTCTTCGCCAAAACCGTCGAAGCGATGCGCGATATCTGTATCGCCCGTTACGAAGCCTTCGGCACCGCCGGCAATGCTTCCAAGATCAAACCGATCTCTCTGGAAGGTATGTACCAGCGTTACGCCCGTGGCGAACTGGATCCGAAAATCGGCTGATCGGTTGTCGTGATACAAAAAACCCGCTACGGCGGGTTTTTTTGTATCAGCGCTGGGCAAAGGTAAATTATTCAATACAAATGCAAATACTTACTATTTGGGTCTTTTATCACAAAGCACTTTCTGACAGAGTACGCACCCCGGTATCCTCGGGGTACTGTTGTTGGAATAACCGGCATGAAATTGATTTCTCCTACTCTGGTTCGTCACGCCGCTTTGCTGCTGCCGCTGACATTGGCTGGCTGTAGCTCGGCCCCGGAGCAACCTGATCTGGCGGTCGCCACCACCGCGTCGGCTTGGCACACCCAGACCCCGCAAGGGGTAAACCTCGACGCAGCTGACGCTGCCGACACCTCGTCCCTGGCCACCTGGTGGCAACACTGGCAAGACCCGCTGCTGAATCAGCTGGTACAGCAGGTATTGGCGAATAACCCGAGCCTGGCCAGCAGTGGCATCAGTTACCGGCTGGCATTACTGCAGGCCGGTGTTGCTACCGCCGGTTTTCGCCCCAAGGGCAACCTCAGCACCGGTATCAGTGCCAGTGAGAGCGACAACGCTGACAGCACCAGTGCTAATGCCGGCCTGAATGCTTCCTGGGAAATTGATTTATGGGGCAGCCGCCGCGCCGCCCGCGAGCAGGCCGATGCCAATGTGCAGAAATCGCTGCAGGAGTTACATGCCGCCCAGGTGAGCTTAATTGCCGAAGTGGTGCAGGCCTATGTAGACCTGCGGCTGGCGCAGCAGAACCGGAGGTTAACCACAGAATCGATCCGCTTGCGTCAGCAAAGTTATGACCTGGCGCGCTGGCAACGCCAGGCCGGCTTAACCACCGAGCTGCAGCAGGCGCAGGCGCTGACTTTATTACGCCAGACCGAATCCTCCTTACCGCCCTATGAACAGGCCGAGCTGCAGGCGCTGCAGCAGTTGCAGGCGCTGGCCGGCGGAGAGCTGGGTGAATTATTAGCGGCGCTGAAAACGCCACAATCCTTACCCTCGTTTAGCGCTCCGGCCGGGTTAACGATTCCGGCCGAAGTGCTGCGCCAGCGCCCTGATGTGCAGGCGCAGGAACAGGCGGTGCGGGCGCAGACCGAAGCGGTGGTGCTGGCGCGGCATCAGCGTTACCCGTCGCTTGGTTTGTCCGGCAGTTTGTCCGCCAGTGGTGAAACCTACAGCGATGTCTTCGATGTTGATGCGGTGGTGGCCAGAATTGCCGCCAATCTGGCACTGGTGTTGTTCGATGGCGGGGTGCTGAAACAGGCGGTACGCACGCAGCAATTGCAGCTGGAACAAAGCCTGCTGGTCTATCGCAGCAAGCTGCTGACGGCGCAGGAAGAAGTGGAAAACGCCCTGACCCGGCTGGCCAGCACCCAACGCCAGCAGCAATCCTTTGCTCAGGCGCTGGCGTCGGCAGAACTGTCGGCCAGTTTGTCTGCCCAGCAGTTTGAGGCCGGCTTATTAAGTTTTTCCGAATTACTCGATGCCCAGACCGCGCTGCTGAACGCCCGCAGCGCCTTATTGGGTAACCACAGCAATATTCTGGGCAGCTGGGTGCAGCTGTACCGCAGTATGGGAGGCGGCTGGCAAGGCCTGACGCTGCCGGCCTTGGCTTTTGATGCAGCAGGTGATACGCGTGAATAACGAACAACAGGAACAAGCCCGGCAGCTGGGATTGCTGCAGGCAACCGCTAATCCGAAACTGCGCTGGCTGCTGGCCGCGCTGTTGGTGCTGGCCGTCGCCGGCGGGCTGTGGTGGTGGCTGGGCTACCAGCCGGAAGCCGGCATGATGTACAAAACCGCGCCCGCCAAGCGTATGGACCTGGCGGTTACCGTTACCGCCACCGGCAAGGTGTCGCCGAAAGACAAGGTGGAACTCAGTTCGGAATTGTCCGGCATTATCGAAGAGGTCTTTGTTGACTATAACGACCGCGTCAGCGAAGGCCAGAAGCTGGCGCAGCTGGATACCAGTAAGATCAGCGCTACCGTGCTGCAGCGTAAAAGCTCGCTGCGCTCGGCCCAGGCGCAGATAAAAACCGCCCGTGCCAATCTGGAAGAGGCGCAGCTGAATCACCAGTATTACCAGAACGTGTGGGCCAGCAGCGCAGGCAAATTCCCGTCGCAACAAACCCTGGATAACGCCCGCATTACTCTGGCTAAGGCCGAAGCCAGCCTGGAGCAGGCGCTGGCCAGCGTCGATACCGCCAAAGCCGATCTGGAATTTGCCGAATCCGATCTGGCCAAAAGCACGCTGGTGTCGCCCATTGATGGCGTGGTGCTGAGCCGCTCGGTGGAAAAAGGCCAGACCGTGGCCTCGTCGTTATCAGCACCCACCTTATTCCTGCTGGCGCGGGATTTAAAAGCCATGGAATTGCTGGTGGATGTGGATGAAGCCGACATCGGTGTGGTGAAGGTGGGGCAGTCCGCCACCTTTACCGTGGATGCCTATCGCGGCCGTACGTTTACCGCCCGCACCGAACAGATCCGCCTCGCCAGTACCGAAGCCAGCACCTCTACGGTGGTGTCGTATGAGACGGTGCTGAGTGTGGGAAATGATGATTTATTACTGCTGCCGGGCATGACCGCCGTCACCGATATTCGCATTGCCAGCGCCGACAATGCCCTCGTTATTGATAACGCCGCACTGCGTTACCGGCCGGCGACTGTTTCCAACACCGCTGCTAACGCCAGCTCAGGTATGGTCGGGGCGTTGCTGCCGCGGCGTCCGCCGGGCATGGGCCGGGGCGAGAAAAAAGCCGGCGAAGAAAATTCGGTCAGTGATCAGCTGCGCGGTCGTCCGGCCACCATCTGGGTGCTGCGTAACGATCAGCCGCAGACGGTAGAAATTGAAACCGGCATCAGCAACGGCGCCTATACCCAGGTGGTGAGCGGTGATCTGCAGGAAGGTGATCTGGTGATCAGCGATGCGGTGCCGGTGCGCTCATGACCGCCCTGATTGAATTTGCTGGCGTTACCAAAACCTACGGCCAGGGTGCGGCGGCCTTTCAGGCCCTGAAAGGCGTGGACTTTGCCATTCAGCCCGGCCAGTTTGTGTCGCTGATGGGCCCCAGTGGCTCGGGCAAATCGACGGTGATGAACATCATCGGCTGCCTCGATGTGCTGAGCGGTGGTGAATATTATTTTCAGGGGGTGCCGGTGTCGCAGCTGAACCGTCAGCAGCGGGCGCTGTTACGCCGTCAGCATATTGGTTTTGTGTTTCAGGGTTTTAACCTGCTGGCCCGTACCTCGGCGCTGGAAAACGTCGAGCTGCCGCTGGTGTACCGTGGCCTGGCCCGTAAAGAGCGCCAGCGGCTGGCCATGGAGGCGCTGGATAAAGTGGGCCTGGGGCCATGGGCTAAGCACGGCCCGGAAGAATTATCCGGCGGCCAGCAACAGCGGGTGGCCATTGCCCGCGCGCTGGTGACGCAGCCGGCCATTCTGCTGGCCGACGAACCCACCGGTAACCTCGATACCGAACGCAGCCGCGAAATTATGCAGCTGCTGGCCGGCCTGAACCGCGACCAGAACCTGACCATTCTGATGGTGACGCACGAGCCGGACATGGCCGAATTCGGTAACCGCATTATTCACTTTGTCGATGGCCGGGTGGATTACGACCAGTTGCATCAACCTGCTGCAGGAGCATTGTGATGTTCGGACTGATGCTGGGTAACGCCTTCAAGCTGGCGCTGCAGGAAATCCGCCGCAATATTCTGCGTTCGTTTTTAACCACGCTGGGCATCATTATCGGCGTGGCGGCGGTGATCACCATGGTCACGCTGGGCAAAGGTGCCACCGCGCAGGTGACGGAACAGATCGCCAGCCTCGGCAGCAATTTGCTGATGATTAACCGTGGGCAGGGCTTTGGCCCCGGCCGCGACCGCATGAGTGCGCCGGCTTTTACCCTGGCCGATGCCGAGGCGGTGCGCAATGAAATCGCCGGTATTAAAGCCCTGGCACCGATGAGCAACAGCAGCGCCACGCTGGTGGTGGGCAACAATAACTGGAGCTCGACCATTCGCGGCAGCACCAATGAATTTCTGCTGGCTGGTAACTGGGCGCTGGACAGTGGCCGGGAATTTACCGTCGAAGAAGAAACCATTGGCGGCGCGGTTTGTATTGTTGGCCAGACCATTATCCGCCAGCTGTTAAAAGACGAGCCGCTGGGCCAGACCATCCGCATCGGCCGCTTTACCTGCACGGTGGTGGGGACGTTCAAGGGCAAGGGCCAGACCAGCTTCGGCCAGGATCAGGACGATGTGGTGCTGCTGCCGTTCCCGACTTTTGCCCAGCGCATTGCCGGCAGCCGCGATGTGCAGCAGATTTACGTATCGCTGCACGATGGGGTGGATAGCACCCATGTGAAAAACCGCCTGACCGAATTGCTGAAATTACGCCGCAATATCGGCCCCAGCAGCAGCCTGAACTTCAATATTATGGATACCACCGAGCTGGCCGACACCCTGACCAGCACCACCCGCACCATGACCAGTCTGCTCGGCGCCGTGGCCGGCGTCAGCCTGCTGGTGGGCGGTATCGGCATTATGAATATTATGCTGGTATCGGTAACGGAACGGACGCGGGAAATTGGTATTCGTCTGGCCATTGGTGCGCTGGAACATGAGGTGCTGTGGTAGTTTCTGGTCGAGGCGGTGGTGCTGTCATCGCTGGGCGGTTTGCTGGGGGTGTTGCTGGCGGTGGGGTTGTCGTTCGGGTTGTCGCTGTGGATGGGCATGCCCTATGTGTTCGACCCGGGCATCACCTTAATTGCCTTTGTATTTTCGGCGCTGGTGGGCGTGGTATTCGGGTATTTTCCCGCCCGCCGCGCCGCGCGCCTGAACCCCATTGATGCGCTGCGCACCTTATAAGCCGCACTGCGGACGTGATAAGCGGCGCTGCGCAGCTGGTAAAAGCCCGCTTAAATGCCGAAACGGCTGAGGGCGGTTTTTTGCTGCACCGCCAGCTGTTCCAGTTGCTGGCTCAGAGCTTCGGTGGCGCTGGCCTGGCTTTCGGTCTGGCTGGCCTGGGCGGTCATGCTGTGGGTGCGCTGCTGAATGGCGGCACTGATCTGTAACTGCTCATGGCTGAGTGACGCCACCGCATGGCCGGTTTCCTGCAGCGCCTCGGCGGCCTGGCGGATATCGGCCAGCGCCTGCCCGGCGGCCTGGGCCTGCTGCACCATGTAATCGGTTAAGTTGCTGACATCATTGAGGCTGCTGGCGGTCTGGTCGGCACCTTGCTGAATATTCTCTACCAACGCCGCAATTTCCCGGGTGTAATCGGCGGTGCGGCGCGCCAGGGTGCGTACTTCATCGGCCACTACCGCAAAACCACGACCGTGATCACCGGCCCGTGCTGCTTCAATCGCCGCGTTCAGTGCCAGCAGGTTGGTCTGTTCGGCAATGCTGCTGATCACATCCAGTACGGTGCCGATATTGCCGGAATGCTCCAGCAAGCCGCGGGCGAAACCCGCCGACTGCTCGGTGCGGGCGCTGGTGTCGGCAATGGCCTTAACCACCGCCTGCACGGTCTGGTCGCCGTGGCTGACCAGCTGGGCGACATCCTGGGTGGCGCTGGCAGCCTGATCGGTAACCCGGTTCACCTGCTGCGCGGCAGCGTGTACCTGTTCCATCTGCTGACTGGTTTCGTGCATGCTGCCCAGTTGTTCGCGCGCCAGATTGCCGGTGTCGCCGGCCAGCTGACGCAGTTCTACCGCCGCTTCGCTTAACTGGCGGCCATTCTGATGCAGGGTCTGAAAAGTGCTGCTGATGCTCTCCATCATCTGATTAAACGCCCGCGCCAGCTCACCCAGCTCATCCCGATTCTGCAGGTCAATGCGCAAGCCAAGATCATGGGTTTTCTCCACTTCAATCACCCGGTTACGGATATTCCGCAACGGGTTCAGAATGCGCCGGTAGCCCAGCCAGCCCAGCGCCGCCATGGCCAGAATCAGAACCGTGGCCAGTGCGGCGATGGCGCGGATGGTTTGTCGGGTTTGCGCTTCGGCCTCGGCGGCGCCGGCCGCTGCCAGTTCCGTCTGTAACGCAATCAACTGATCAACCAGTTGCAGCATGGGGCTGATCTGCGGGTACATATCCATATCAATCCAGCGGCCCATGCTGTACGACTCGCGCTGATCAATAAATTGCTGCAGGCGGTCGAGGGCGGTCTGCAGTTGTGGGTAAGCCTCAGGGTGTTGCTGCAATAAGGCCTGTTCGCTGGCGGACGTGGCCAGCCGCTGATACTGCTGCCAGGAATCTTCAATCTGGGTGCGGGCTTGCTGCAGGCGTTGCTGCGCGTCCGGCCACAACAGCATCTGGGCGCGGCTCTGGTGCGCCACATCCACCACGCCATCGGCGGTGGCACGGCTGATGGCACTGAGCAACCACACCGGGGTCATGCGTTCATCAAACAGCCGGGTGGCGTTAGCCACTACCTGCGGCATTTGTTGCCACACATAGAAAAAAATCAGGCTGGTGAGTACGGCGGGTAAAGCGGCCATCAGGATCAGCCGGTGGCGGATGCGCATGTAAACATTCCTGTACAGAACCGGGACATCCGGCGCTGCACAGGTTGTAGGTGAAATGTTGCAGATTTATGACAATGGGGTTCTGGTTAACAAATTGGTAACCATGTTAACCGGAACTCACCAACAGGCTCAGCCGGCGTTGCGTGCGGTGTCCTGAATACGCTGCACCATGGCGCGTAAACCGTTGCCACGGGTCGGGCTCAGGTGTTTGACCAGATCGATGCGGGCAAAGTAGTCGTCGATATCAAAGGCCAGAATATCGGCCGGGGTTTTGTGGTTGTAGGCCGCCAGCACCACGCCCAGCAAACCACGCACAATGTGCGCATCGGAATCGGCTTCAAAATTCAGCACGCCGTTATTCAGTTCGCTGTCGATCCAGACCTGACTCTGGCAACCGCGCAGCAGGTACTGTTCGGTTTTTTTGCTGTCGGGCATGACGGGTAATTGTTTGCCCAGATCGATAATGTATTTGTAGCGCTCTTCCCAGTCGTCGAAAAAACTCAGGGTATCGAGAATGTCCTCGGTGCTGATGCTGGTGCCGAAGGGGTTTTCAGTGAGGGCCATGGTTACTCCTTACAGGCTTTCAACAAAGGCGCGGATACGCTGCGCGGCTTCAATGCATTCATCCACGCCGGCGACTAAGGCCATGCGCACGCGGTTTTTACCCGGGTTAATACCATCGACGGTACGGGATAAATACGAACCCGGCAGTACGGTGACGTTTTGTTGGGCGAATAATTGCTGGGCAAAGGTTTCTTCATCAATGGGTGTTTCCACCCACAGATAAAAACTGGCGTCGGTTTGCTGCACCGGTAACACCGGGCTGAGAATATCGATCACGGCGCGGAATTTCTGTGTGTATAAAGCGCGGTTTTCCGCTACGTGCTGCTCGTCGTTCCAGGCGGCGATGGAGGCCAGCTGAGTTTGCAGCGGCATGGCACAGCCGTGATAGGTGCGGTAGAGCAAAAAGGGTTTCAGCAGCGCGGCATCACCGGCAATAAATCCGGAGCGTAGGCCCGGCAGGTTGGAGCGTTTGGACAGCGAGTGAAACACCACGCAGTTTTTATAATCGTGGCGGCCCAGTCGCGCGCAGGCTTCCAGCAGTCCCATCGGCGCTTCTTTGCCATCGACATAAATTTCCGAATAGCACTCATCACTGGCCAGAATAAAGTTATGACGGTCGGCCAGTTCAATCAGCTCAGCGAATTGTTCAAAACTCAGCACGGCGCCGGTCGGGTTGCCGGGCGAGCAGATAAACAGCAGCTGGCATTTTTCCCATACGTCTGCCGGTACGGCCTGGTAATCCGGATGGAAATTATTGGCCGCCAGACAGGGCAGAAAATACGGCGTGGCGCCGGCCAGATACGCCGCGCCTTCATAAATCTGGTAGAAGGGGTTGGGTGAAACGACCAGAGCATCAGGCTGGCTGCGATCAACGGCGGCCTGAGTAAAGGCAAAAATGGCTTCGCGGGTGCCATTCACCGGAATGACCTGGGTCACCGGGTCGATGGCTTGCAGGTTAAAACGGCGCTGCAGCCAGTTGGCGATGGTGCTGCTCAGTTCCGGCAGGCCTTTGGTGGTGGGGTAATTTTCCAGCCGGCTGATGTTGTCGATCATGGCTTGCTGCACAAAGGCCGGCGACGGATGCTGCGGTTCACCGATGGACAGGGCGATGTGTGGCAGCCCGGCAGGTGGGGTAACCGCGGCTTTCAGTTGGGCCAGTTTTTCAAACGGGTAGGGTTGCAGCTTGCTCAGATCGGGGTTCATGCCTGTGTCCGCGTTGCCTTAAAAACGGCGGCCATTATACAGGCATTTGCCGTGGATGCCCGTCAGAGCTGTACGGCCCGCAGGGCCGGCCTTACCGGCTGGTGGCTGTTGCCAAGCAGATGCCAGGCGCTGGCGCTTTTTTGTTTGGCCAGGTGTTTGGCCTGAGCGGCCAGCTGCGCCAGGGTTTGCGGATCGTTGTTGGGAAGCAGGATTGAAGGAACGACACCGATGGCGAGGCTCAGTAACGGCAAGTGGCAGGCATTACCGGCGCGGTCGGTGCCGGGAATATAGCCACGCTGGCGGTCTTCGGTACTGAGAAAATCGGTCACGCCGCTGGCGAAGCCTTGCAGAATATCGTCGCATAAGCGGGCAATGTCCGGTTCCTCGCTGATCAGCACAAAATCATCACCACCGATATGGCCGACAAAGGTGTCGCGACTGCTGAATTGTTGCAGCAGCTTGCCCAGCCAGCGCAACACCGCATCGCCCTGACGGTAGCCATAGTGGTCGTTAAAGGGTTTGAAATAATTCAGGTCGGCGTACAGCAGACTGAAATCCTGTTGCACCCGCAATAACGAGGCGATGTGTTCATCCACTGGCACGTTACCCGGCAGCAGAGTCAGCGGGTTGGCGTAACGGGCTTTCTGCAGCTGGCTGTCGGTGATGTGTTTGAGCAGATCTTTACTGTTCACCACGCCCTGATATTCGCCGGCGTGGGTAACGATAATCTGCGGTGGCAATTCATGCTCGGTGTCGTCGGTAATGATTTTACTCACCGTTTCCAGCGTCATGCTGGCATCGACGATCAGTGGATTCTGCTGCATAAAATGGCTGGCGGTTTTGCGTTCAAATAAGGCGCGGCCATAGGGTAGGGCAAAGGCTTCCAGCAAACGCCGCCGTTCCAGTAAACCAACCGGACGTTGCTGTTCTAGCACTGGCAGCGACATCAGTTCTGGCCGGGTGCGGAATAATTCATCCACCTGGCGCATCGGCAGCTGGGCATCAATGGCGCGGACGTTCTGGCATAAATTACCAATGGGTTGTTCCAGCCCTTTGCCATAACTTTTGGGGGCCGGTGCCGGCGTGCGTTCCGGGGTTAAAAATGCCGGCTGACTTTGCGGTTTGCCGAGCAGATAGCCCTGGCCAATATGAATACCCAGGCTGCGGATCAGGTTCAGTTCGCCCTGGGTTTCAATACCTTCGGCAATCACTTCGCACTGCAGTTGCTCACACAGCTGCACCACTGAGGTGACAAAGGCTTGCTTCACCGGGTCCTGATCAATGCGGTCGATAAAATGGCGATCAATTTTGACGTAATGCGGGCGGATTTCTGACCAGAGTTTGAGGCCGGAATAACCGCTGCCCAGATCGTCGATGGCAATGCTGTAACCCAGTTCTTTCAAGTGGCTGAGCAGGGTTAAAAACTGCGCGGTATTGTCGATGGGAAAGCGTTCGGAAATTTCCAGCACCACGTTGGCCGGCTGCAAGCCCCTCTGTTGCAGCAGCAGCGTCAGGCTGCTGATTTCCTCGGCATAATTCAGCAGACTTTGCGGGCAGACATTCAGAAATAACAGGCCTTCGGACTGTTCGGCAGCAAAGTGTTGTACCGCACTGCGGATACACAGCAGCTCCAGTTCTGGAATGCGGTCAAACTGGTGGGCAGCTTGAAACATCAGGTCCGGGCGTTGCAGCAGATGCCCTTGTTCGCCCCGACTGAGTGCTTCATAACCCAGCGCACATTGCCGGCGCAAATCGACAATGGGTTGTACAACCGTGTGAATGGCTTCCTTGCTGATCAGATCGTCCAGACTGCGTTGCAGCAGATGCGGTGCCATAAATAAAACCGGAAAAATCAGACAGGCAGGCATTATCGGGCGGCAATGTGAACGCCAGATGACAGTCGTGTAATGAATCAGTAACTTGCAGAGGCTTTTTGTTGGGATGCGGGCAATAAAAAACCCGGCCGGAGCCGGGTTCTTTGGTTGCAGGCAGTCTCTTAGTTAGAGGCTTCTACAATGCGCTTCATGTCGGTCATGTAGCCACGCAGTTCCTGACCGATCCACTCAACCGGGTGGTTGCGGATCAGTTCGTTCACTTCGATCAGACGCTTGTTGTCGACAGAAGTGGACTTCACTTTCAGGCCTTTACCGATCACGTCGGTGCTGATGTGCGGCATGAACTTCTCGCGCAGCAGCGGTACCGCAGCGTGAGAGAACAGGTAGTTACCGTATTCAGCGGTGTCAGAGATCACCACGTTCATTTCGTACAGTTTGCGACGGGCGATGGTATTGGCGATCAGCGGAGTTTCGTGCAGAGACTCGTAGTAAGCAGACTCTTCAACAATGCCGCTCTCAACCATGGTTTCGAACGCCAGTTCTACACCGGCTTTGATCATGGCAACCAGCAGGATGCCGTGGTCGAAGTATTCCTGCTCGTCGATCTTAACGTCAGAAGCCGGGGCTTTTTCGAAGCCGGTTTCTGCGGTTTCTTCACGCCATTTCAGCAGGTTGGCATCGTTGTTGGCCCAGTCGATCATCATGTTGCGGGAGAATTCGCCGCTCATGATATCGTCCTGATGCTTGCGGAACAGCGGACGCATCAGTTCTTTCAGGTCTTCGGCCATGTCGAAGGCAACGATTTTCGCCGGGTTAGACAGACGGTCCATCATGTTGGTGATGCCGCCGTATTTCAGCGCTTCGGTTACGGTTTCCCAGCCGTACTGGATCAGCTTGGCGGCGTAACCTTCGTCGATACCGTCTTCAACCATTTTCTCGAAGCCCAGGATGGCGCCAGTCTGCAGCATGCCGCACAGAATGGTTTGTTCGCCCATCAGGTCAGACTTCACTTCGGCTACGAAAGAAGATTCCAGACAGCCCGCACGGTGACCACCGGTACCGGCAGCCCAGGCTTTGGCGATATCCCAGCCTTCGCCGTTCGGGTCGTTTTCCGGGTGCACAGCGATCAGGGTCGGTACGCCGAAACCACGCTTGTATTCTTCACGGACTTCAGAACCCGGGCACTTCGGCGCCACCATCACGACGGTGATGTCTTTACGGATCTGCATGCCTTCTTCCACGATGTTGAAGCCGTGGGAATAACCCAGAGCGGCGCCTTGCTTCATCAGCGGCATAACAGCGTTGATTACGGCAGTGTGCTGCTTGTCCGGAGTCAGGTTGATCAGCAGGTCAGCCTGCGGGATCAGTTCTTCGTAGGTGCCAACAGCAAAACCGTTGTCGGTGGCGTTTTTCCAGGACTGGCGCTTTTCCGCAATGGCTTCTGCGCGCAGGGTGTAAGACACATCCAGGCCAGAATCACGCATGTTCAGGCCCTGGTTCAGACCCTGGGCACCACAGCCGATGATGACGACTTTCTTGCCTTTCAGAAAATCACAGCCGGACTCGAACTCAGAACGGTCCATAAAACGGCAGCGGCCCAGCTGATCCAGCTTTTCACGCAAGTTCAGGGTATTGAAATAGTTAGCACTCATCTCTGTCTCCCAGGTAGTGAGGTTAAGAAAAATCCGCGCCCATACTAAGCCACTCAGCTTGTTGCGTAAAATGCTATCTTTGCGTCATCCTGTTGCAATAAATGCAACAGCCTGGTGGGGTTAAAGAAAGATCATGGATTACAAAGACTTGCAGGTGTTTTTAAGCCTCTGCAGCTGTCTGCACTTGGGGAAAGCCAGTGTGCAACTGCACATGAGTCCGTCCACGCTCAGCCGGCGGCTGGCGCGTATGGAAGAAGAAGCCGGTGCGCAACTGTTAACCCGTGATACCACACCGTTGCAGTTAACCGCCGCCGGCGAGCGTTTCCGTCAGCATGCTGAGCAAACCTTATTAAGCTGGCAGGAGTTGCGCACAGCTCTGAGT
>JAEWQT010000076.1 GCA_023399105.1 Pseudomonadota bacterium
CATTCCCTGCAGGTTCAGGCCAGATAGCGTTACGCTTGCCAGCGTTGTTGATTCCGGTGCAACCGCCGAGGGCAGCCACAGCTGCAGCCAGAAGCAGCTGCCCTGCCCTGGCTCACTGTGCACACCCACTTCGCCCTGCATCAGTTCGGCCAGACTGCGGCACAGATTCAGCCCCAGCCCGGTACCACCAAACTGCAGACTGGTGGCAGCACTTTCCTGCTCAAAGGCATTAAACATATCCGGCAGCCGCTCGGCACTGATGCCGGGACCGGTATCCGTAACTTCCACCCGCAACAACCAGCCATTGCCATCCTGCCGGCCATTCACCCGCAGCCTGATGCATCCGCCAGATGGCGTAAATTTCAGGGCATTACTGAGGTAGTTAATCAGAATCTGTTGCAGCCGCTGACGATCACCGCGCAACCATAAACAGCGCACTTCGTGCCAATCCTGCTGAAAATCAATCTGCTTCAGGCGCATGGCGGCTGCAAACACCGCGGTGACCGACTGCAGCAACCCGGCCAAGGCAAAGTCCTGCGGGTGTAACTCCAGTTTACCGGCTTCAATTTTGGCCACGTCGAGCACATCGTTAACCACCCCCAGCATCGCCTCACTGGCGGCGCGTAAATCCTTTACCAGGCCAGCCTGTTCGGAATCCAGTGCGGTCTGACTGAGCAATTCGACAATACCGGCAATGCCATTCAGCGGCGTGCGGATTTCATGGCTCATATGGGCGAGAAAGCGGGTTTTGGCCAAAGACGCCTGCAGGGCCTGCTGCTGTTGACGCTGGGCATCACCCACCTCTCTTGCCAGCCACTCAGCACGCAGAATGTCGTTATACCCCCGGATGGCTGTGGTCAGTGACAACCACAGCCGCGACTGCGTCACTTCGGATTTCAGCAGATAGTCATTGATGTCGTAGTCCTGCACCACCTGGCGTTCGGGCGCATAACCCGCCTGCCCGGTACGCAGCAGAATGCGCATACGGTGATTGCTGAGCCGATGGCGGATGTAATCAACCAGCTGCAAACCGGCATCATCACTCTCCATCACCACATCCAGCAGCAATATGGCAATGTCCGGATTATCCTGCAGCTGCTGACGCACCTCGGCCGCGCTGCGGGCTTCCAGAATTTCCAGACGCCGACCCTGATACTGAAAACGGGAAAGAATCAGCCGCGTAACCTGAAGTACCGATTCATCATCATCGGCAACCAGCAGGCGAATAACCGCGGGGAGATATTGTGCGGGTTCAGGAGCAGAAACGGCGGCTGAAAAATCTGAAAGCATAAATCCCGTTCACCTGCTCCATCCCGGAAATAAACACAAGGATGCTGCGCCACCAAAGGTACGCAGCACCGGACTGATCAGGCGTTCACCAACGCCTTGCGTAAAGAGTTCTGGATCGCATCCTCAGACAACCAGATACCAAATAAAGCCTGTTTGAACGGCAGGCCCGGCACCTGGGCTTTGGCTTCGCCATTGCGGTATACCGTCACGCCGGTTGCCGGCTGATACACCATATCGAACACATCACCTTCTTTAACTTCTTCAGCAAAGGCGCTGATCAGGGTTTCAATCTCCTGCTCAATCGGGGCGGTATTGCCGCCGGTCGAACGCACAAAGCCATCGCGGGTGGATTCACTCATGCGCTTGGCGTTGATCATGCCGGAAGTAATATACAAGCGAATCGCCATTGGCTCGTCGGCGGCGACAATGCGCTTGGCGTCCTGGTCGGCAGCTGGCAAATACAGGGCGGCAACATAGGCGTTAACGAAGAATTTACTGCGCACACCAGCGCCATTCAGCACCAGCTGCTGGTTATCCAGGGTCATGCTGTCAGCGACTTCAGTGTCTTTCACTTTAAGCGCCTGAGCCGGCAGCGCCGCCACCACAGAAATCAATACGGCAGAAAGCAAACGAATCATGAGAATGGTCCTTCTTTAATTGTTATTGGTTGGGTGTACTTTTGTAACGGCAGCATCGGGGGAATGCAAGGGAAATCACCGGCCAGACAGCACAACAGGCCCATTGGGCCTGTTGTCGTTTGCGGCGGTGACTGTCCGGGCAGTAAGCCGGGGCAGTGGTCAGCGAAAATCTTTCAGATTTTTCTGCACGAAGCTCAGGGTCAGGGCAACCAGGTTTTCACCGACGTCGTAGAAACGATCATCCAGCTCGGCAATCTCATCGGCGTGTTCGCTCTGAATCTGATCGAAGACCTCAATGCGTTCATCTTCGTCTACCGGCACCTGCCGGTCAGCGAATAAATCCAGCATACGGCCCATCAGCTCATGAGAGCCTTTGGCCTTAATGCGTTCGAGGGATTCCAGCGTATCTGCAGCCAGCGCGCCAACATCATGGTGAAAGAACTGTACAAAACCGCCGTTTTCCATTTCGCGCAATAAACCATCAATGCAAAATACGGTTTTTTCGGATTCGGTCAGGGCATCGTAGCCCGCCTCGGATTCTTTTTCATAAATCACATCAGTGATCTGCAGAAATGAATCGGTTTCATCGGCAACGTCCAGCGCCGCCTGAATCTCCATGTTCATAAATCCTACTCGTTAGTCTCTTAAGTAAACCAAAGGAAAAGTCACAATAGCCTACCGGTTATTGTTTTTGAAGCACCTTTTTCTGCAGCAATTCCTGCACCAGAGCCGCACAGAGTTGTGGCTGCTCCATCGGAAAGCAATGGCTGCCAGTCACCGTCTGCCAGCGGATATTCGGGTTGGCCGCAGCCGCCCGTTTCGCCGCCCGGGCAATAAAGGGATAGGAATCAGACGCCACCAGAATATCCACCGGCACCTGAATGCGGTGCACGGCATGCCAGAGACCACGAGGATAAGAACCAAAAATAGAGGCTTCCCAGGCTGGATCACAACGCAATGCAATGCCATTACCTGTGGCGCAGGTACCCCCGGCAATAAAGGCCTGCAGCGCTTCCGGCTGCCACTGACGATAGAGTTTTTTGCGCTGCAAGTCGGCCATCATACTGTCAGCATCCGGCCATTCACGGCGCCGGGCGGCCACATTTTTTACCAGCGCGGTGCGTTTCCATAACCCGCTTTTCCGCGCCAGTTGCTGAAACAACAGGATTTCCGGTGAAAACAACACCGGGTCCAGCAACACAACACGGCTGAATAAGTGCGGCCGGGCTGCTGCTAATAACAGCGTTAATACGCCCCCCATTGAATGCCCCACCCCCAGCACAGGCTCAGGCCAGCGCCGCTCCAGGGCGTCTCCGATACGGGCCGCCATGGCTTGCCAGTCGGGCATTTTGTGATCCGGCTGAGCAGAACTGCCATGCCCCGGCACATCGGTAAACAGCAGATTCCAGTCGGCGGGTAATAATTGCGCGGCTGGCCACAGTGTGCTGGCACAGAAACCATTGCCGTGCAGAAGATGCACCGCCGGCGCAGAGTGCGCACCAGGCCGCGTCCAGCCGCCCAGACCGGCATCAGACCAGGGTGTCAGCTGTGCAGACAAATCGTAAGGGGAATTCATAGAATGGCTCAGTTTGTCGGTTATTTTTTTCAGGGGCTCCCTAGGGAAACCGTTATAGATAACTTTGTGCTACAGATAAAGCAGGCAACAGAACTTTTCCGCCACCACTGCTTCAAACACCGCACTGACCAGGCACAATGCCGGACGGGATATCAACCACACAAGGAGTTTGTATGACCGCCCTTCACACCTTACGCGCACTGGACTCCAACCGGCGCTTCACCGAACGCAAAGAAGCCGAAGGCCGTATGGCACAAGCGCGCCGGGATCTGGATGCCGGCGTTATTGATGCGGAAGAATACGCGCATATCTGCGAGCTGTGCCGAAAAATCATCCGTGCCGGCGGGTAAGGGCCAGTCGCTGTGCCAGCCAGAAGCTCAATAGCCGCTCAGGCGGCTACTGGTATGCCGCTGTGGAAACGGAACTCCGGGTCCGGAGATTCAATCAATGAACGCTCCAGCTCACGGAATTCAGCGATCCGCTCAGTAATAGGCGTACGGGAATATTGCGCTGCCAGACTCAGATAATCCTGATAATGCCGGCCTTCCGAGCGCAACAGCGAACGATAGAATTTCGCCAGTTTGTCATCCAGAAACGGCGCCAGTTTGGCAAACCGCTCGCATGAACGTGCTTCAATAAACGCACCGATAATCAGCACATCGATCAATTCTTCCGCCACACCCTTCCGCACCTCATCGCGCAGCGCCGCCGCATAACGTGACGACGAAACATGCCGGTACGTAATGCCACGCTCTTTCATAATGGCCACCACCTGCTCGAAGTGCAGCAGCTCTTCACGTGCCAGCTGGCTCATTTTTTTCAGCAGATCGTCACGGTCAATGTGCTTATAAAGCAGATTCATGGCGGTTGTGGCCGCTTTCTTTTCACAATTCGCGTGATCGATCAGCAGGGTTTCCTGATTAATCAGCGCTTCCTGTATCCAGGCATCCGGGGTCGGGCAACCGAGAAATTCATTAATTTCCGCTAATACAGCATCCAGACTCATAAACCCTCGCTCAGCATGCCTTCAAGAACCTGACGTACATCACCTGCAATGGCTACCGATTTCTGCGTGGCAGAATCCATTAAACAAAAGGTAACGATGGCATCGGCAATTAACTGAGCAGGCTCGCCCTGCTCGAGCAGCCAGACTTCCTGTTTCATTTGCGCGCTTTTATTGCCGATTTTTTCCATCCGTGTAACCACCCGGATCGTTTCACCGGCGTAGGCCGGACGGCGGTAACTGATGTTGATATTGGCCACCACAAATGCCAGGTTACGCGACTCAAACAGCTCAATAAACCGGTGCTGATCGAAGTAATCCCAACGACCTTCTTCCAGAAATTCCAGATAGCGGCCATTGTTTACATGGTGGTAAATATCGAGGTGATAACCCCGGACTTTGATATCAACAGACACAGCACACCCCATTCAGCAAAGGCGGCGATTTTAATCGAAAGCTCCCCAGGCAACCAGCCACACAGGTCAATGCGGCTGCCAGCGCAGTTCGTGCAGGTTAAAACCCAGCGGCACATCGGTACGTAAACGGGCCAACACCCGGGTCAATAAGGCATTTTGCCAGTGCTGTTGCAGCGCGTTCTGAACCCGGGTTTCGCATTGTTGATAGTGCACCAGCAGCACATCCAGTGAACCATGGGTATCCAGTAAATGGCCGGCGGTTTTCGGGCCGATACCCGGCACGCCCGGCAAATGATTGGTGGCATCCCCGGTTAAGGCCCAGAAATCACACAGCTGTGCGGGTTTCAGCCCGAACTTCTGCTCCACCATGGCTTCATCCCAGCTGAAGCGATCGAAATGATTGCGCACCGTCAGGCGCGGATTCACCAGCTGACAAAAACCTTTATCGGTTGAGAGAATCGTTACCTGCAGGCCGGCAAAGGCGGCTTTAACCGCCAGGCTGGCCACCACGTCATCCCCTTCCCAGCCGCTCAGCTCCAGGCAATACAGCCCGCACTGGCGAAAGTAACGCTGCAGATTCTCCAGATCATCCTGCAGCGGCTGCGGCATCGGTGGCCGCCCCAGCTTGTAATCCGGCCATAACTGGTGGCGCCAGGTTATGCACTTCTGTTCAAACACCATGGCCACATGAGTGGCCTGGCTTTGCTCGGCGTTGCGGGCAATGGCCGCCAGACAACGGCTGCGCGTAGCCTCCAGCGGCAGTTCAGCGTCTTCGGCGGCTGCGTAAATGCGCCGGATCAGGTTCATGGCATCAATAATCAGCAGCTTCATGCGTCTTTTCGCCCCCCGGTCACCGGCACCTGACGCTCAGATTGCTGCGCCTGCCACAGCTGCGCATAACGACCATTGGCCGCCAGTAATTCCGTGTGCGTACCCAATTCAATCACTTGCCCCTGCTCCATCACGGCAATGCAGTCGGCATCGACAATGGTGGAAAGCCGGTGGGCAATAATCAGCGCCGTGCGGCCAGCGGATACTTCACGAATGGCGGTCATAATGCCGCGTTCGGTGGTGGAATCGAGCGATGAGGTGGCCTCGTCAAAGACCATAATGGCCGGTCGTTTGAGCAGCATGCGGGCGATGGCGATGCGCTGTTTTTCGCCACCGGATAATTTCAGCCCGCGCTCACCGACCACTGTGTCCAACCCGGCCGGATTTTGCTGCACCAGGGTTTCCAGATGCGCCATCTGCACCACCTGCTGCAAATCTTCGTCGCTGGCGTCCGGGCGGGCGTAGAGCAGATTGTTGCGCAAGGTATCGTTAAACAGCACCGTATCCTGCGGCACAATACCCAGCACCGCCCGCAACTGCTGTTGCGGTACAGTACGGATATCCTGGCCATCAATAACAATACTGCCCTGTTGCGGATCGTAAAACCGGAACAGCAATTTGGTGAGCGTGGATTTGCCCGCGCCACTGCTTCCCACTACCGCCAGGGTTTGGCCCGCCGGCAAGGTTAAATTCAGGTTATTCAGCACCGTCCTGCCATTGGCGTAGGCAAACCCGACCCCGCGGAATTCCACCTCAGCCTGCTGAATATTCAGCGTATTATTTCCATCATCCGGTACCGCTGGCTGCTCATCCAGCAACTCGAACATGCGCTCAATATTGGCCATCGAGGCTTTGATTTCCCGATAAATAAAACCGAGAAAATTCAGCGGTAAAAACAGCTGAAACATAAAGGCATTCACCAGGGTAAAATCGCCCAATGTCATTTCACCGGTCAGCACATAATAAGCCGCGAACAACAGCATAGCGGCCATAGCCAGGCTGATAATCAGGGCCTGACCACTGTT
>JAEWQT010000127.1 GCA_023399105.1 Pseudomonadota bacterium
GGATGGAGCAGATTCCGTCCAAACTGGGCAAAACCCGCCCGGAAATTGCCGCGCTGTTGCCGGGGCAACCGTACGAAAAACACACCTTCAGTGGCATGCAGAACACCGAGATTGCCAAAGCCGTGCAGCATACCCGCCGTAAGCAATGGCTGGTGGCCGGGCTGGAAAGCCATGTGTGCGTGTACCAGACGGTGTGCGATTTACTGCGCAGCCAGTACGAAGTGCATCTGGTCACTGACTGCATCAGCTCGCGGGTGCTGGCCAATAAAGAGCTTGCTATCCGTAAAATGGAAAAGCTGGGGGCGCACTTAACCAGCATGGAACTGGCGCTGTTTGAATTGCAGAAAGTGGCCGACGGGCCGGAATTCAAACAGCTGATTCAGATTATTAAGTAAGTTGTCCGGCGGTTTTTTCTGCCGTTTTTTGCAAGATTTGAGTGGTGTTCAGCCGAACACCACATCAAACACATCCTGATAATTTTCGGCGAAATGCGCAGTCATCCCTTTGCGGATATGGTCGGGCAGTTCGTCGTAATCACGCCGGTTCGCCTCTGGCAAAATCACTTCCATAATTTTTGAACGCCGCGCGGCAATCACTTTTTCGCGGATACCGCCCACCGGTAAAACCTGCCCGGTCAGGGTGAGTTCGCCGGTCATCGCCAGCGGGCGTTTAATGCGCTTGTCCAGCATCAACGATACCAGCGCGGTGGTCATGGTGACGCCGGCGCTGGGGCCATCTTTCGGAGTAGCACCTTCCGGGACGTGCAGGTGAATAAAGCGCTGGTCGAAAAAGGCCGCATCGCCGCCAAATTGCCGGGCGTGGCCGGTGGCATAGCTATAGGCAATTTCCGCCGATTCTTTCATTACCTCGCCCAGCTTGCCGGTGAGTTTAAACCCCCGGTTTTGCTGGTGCACCACCGCCGCTTCAATGGGCAGGGTAGCCCCGCCCATGGCGGTCCAGGCCAGCCCGGTTACTACGCCGACGCCGCGTAAAATACGCTCAGCACGGAACACCGGCGCGCCCAGGTAGGCCTGCAGGTCTTTCTGGCCGACGGTAATTTTCAGCGTCGGGTTGTCCAATAATTTCACCACCGCTTTGCGGGCAATTTGCTGCAGCAGTTTTTCCAGTTGGCGTACGCCCGATTCCCGCGCGTAGCCTTCGATTATGGCTTTTAAGGTGCTGTCGGCAATTTTTACCTGGGATTTTTTCAGCCCGTGGCGTTGTAATAGCCGTGGCCATAAATGGCTTTTGGCAATGGCCAGTTTTTCTTCGGTAATGTAGCCGGACAGGCGGATGGTATCCATGCGGTCGAGCAGCGGCGCCGGAATGCTGTCGAGCTGGTTGGCGGTGCAGATAAACAGCACTTTGGATAAATCCACGCGCAAATCCAGATAATGGTCGAGAAATTCGCGGTTCTGTTCCGGGTCCAGCACTTCCAGCAGAGCTGAGGCCGGGTCGCCCTGATAGGACGAGCCGAGCTTGTCAATTTCATCCAGCATAATCACCGGGTTGGCCACTTCCACGTCTTTTAAGGCCTGAATCAGCTTGCCGGGAAGGGCGCCAATATAAGTACGGCGGTGGCCTTTAATTTCGGCTTCGTCGCGCATACCGCCGACGCTGAAACGGTAAAATTTACGCCCCAGGGCATCGGCAATGGAACGGCCAATGGAGGTTTTACCAACCCCCGGCGGACCGACCAGCAGCATTATGGAGCCGGATATTTCCTGCTTAAAGGTACCAACGGCCAGAAACTCCAGAATACGGTCTTTCACGTCGTCCAGCCCGGCGTGGTGTTCGTTCAGCACCTCGCGTGCCTGCGCTAAATTAAAGGCATCGGTGGAGTAGATGCCCCAGGGAATGCTGGTGGCCCAGTCCAAATAATTGCGGGTAACGGCGTATTCGGCCGAGCCGGTTTCCAGCATCTGCAGTTTATGCAGTTCTTCATCAATGCGTTTTTGCGCGGCTTTCGGCAGTGTTTTGCCCTGCAGTCGCTGCATAAATTCGTCGATTTCGGCGGTTTTATCGTCTTTGGCTAAGCCCAGTTCTTTCTGAATGGTTTTTAACTGCTGTTTCAGGAAAAACTCACGCTGATGCTTGTTAATGTTGTCGTTAACGGTTTTGTTGATTTCCACCTGCAGGCGCGCCACTTCCACTTCTTTTTTCAGCAGCAGCAAGACTTTTTCCATGCGCTTCTGCAGCGGAATGGTTTCCAGAATTTCCTGCAGCGCCGGGCCTTCGGCGGTGGTGATGGCGGCGGCAAAATCGGTTAACGGCGACGGGTCGTTAGGGCTGAAACGGTTTAAATAATGTTTCAGCTCTTCAGAATACAGCGGATTAATGCTCACCAGTTCTTTGATGGCGTTAATAACCGCCATGGCGTAAGCCTTGATTTCATCGGTAAAGTCACCGCTATGACGCGGGTAATGCACCCGGGCCACCAAGGGCGTTTTAGCGCTTAACCATTCCAGTACCTGATAGCGGCGCACGCCCTGGGCAATAAACTGGATGCGGCCATCTTCGGCCTGCACATGATGGATGCGCACCACACACCCCATTAACGGGATGCGGTCGGTGGTGGGGATTTCATCGGTTAATTTATCGTCAACAAAGGCCAGCCCCAGCAATTTGTGGTCGGTGTTGGCCACCCGGCGCAGGGTTTCGCCCCAGAGTTTTTCATCCACAATCACCGGCTGTACCTGAGCCGGGAAAAACGGCCGGCCATTCACCGGCAGAATGTTCAGCTGCCCGGGCAATATTTCGTTGGCCAGTGCCACCCCGGAGGGGGTTTCTTCACGGCCGATGTATTCGTGTTCCTGATCCGACATGATTCACGTTCCATTAGGGATTGCTGGCTATATGAGGGCGGTGCCGCCGGCTTTTCAAGGCGTTGCTGTTGCAGCGGTGGAACAGAGTGGGGCAGAGAATGGCTTGCATCATGGTTCAGGGTGGCAAAATCTTTTAAACTGCCCGCCTTTACGATGACCTGTATAAGCGGAACGCCTTCATGAAACAAACCAAAATCCTGCTGCCCGAAACCGATATCCCGAAACAGTGGTACAACGTGGCGGCCGATCTGAAAAATCCGCCGGCGCCGTCACTGGGCCCGGATGGTAAGCCGCTGGATGGTTCTGCGATGTCGGCCATTTTTGCCGACAATATCATTGAGCAGGAAGTCTCGCTGCAGCGCTGGATTGATATTCCGGAGCCGGTGCGTGAGATTTACCAGCAATGGCGCCCGACGCCGATGTTCCGCGCCCACCGCCTGGAAGAAGCGCTGGGAACGCCGTGCAAAATTTACTACAAGTACGAAGGCATCAGCGCCGCCGGTTCGCACAAACTGACCTCGGCTATTGCGCAGGCCTATTACAACAAACAAGCCGGTATTACGCGCTTAACCACCGAAACCGGTGCCGGCCAATGGGGTTCTTCGCTGTCGCTGGCCGGCCAGATGTTTGGCATTGATGTGCGCGTGTACATGGTAAAAGTGAGTTTCGACCAGAAGCCGTTCCGCCGCTCGATGATGCAGACCTGGGGTGGGGAAGTGATTGCCAGCCCGAGTAATCTTACCGAAGCTGGCCGTAAGATTCTGGCCGCCGACCCCAATAACCAGGGCTCACTGGGCATTGCCATTTCCGAAGCGGTGGAAGAAGCCGCCAGTCGCGCCGACACCAAATACGCCCTGGGTTCGGTGCTGAACCATGTGCTGTTGCACCAGACTGTGATTGGCCTGGAAGCGAAAAAGCAATTTGCGCTGGTGGGTGATTACCCGGATATGATTTTTGCCCCATGTGGCGGCGGTTCCAACTTTGGTGGCGCGGCGTTCCCGTTCTACGCCGACGAAGCGGCCGGTGGCAAAAAAGTGCGTCTGGTGGCGGTTGAACCGACATCCTGCCCGAGCTTAACCCGTGGTCACTACGCCTACGATTTCGGTGATACCGAAGGCCTGACCCCGCTGATGCTGCAATACACCCTTGGCCACGACTTTATGCCGCCGGGCATTCACGCTGGTGGTTTGCGTTACCACGGTGCTTCTACGCTGGTGTCGCAGATGTACCACGAAAAACTGATCGAAGCGGTGGCGGTACCGCAGGTCGCGACCTTCCAGGCCGGTGTGCAGTTTGCCCGCACTGAAGGCATTATCCCGGCACCGGAATCCAACCACGCCATTCGTGCCTGTATCGATGAAGCACTGCGTTGCAAGGAGACTGGCGAGGCCAAGACGCTGTTCTTCAACCTTTCCGGTCATGGTCATTTCGATATGGTGTCGTACGACAAGTATCTGAATAACCAGCTGGAAGACTACGAGTACCCGCAGGCGGAGATTGATGCAGCGCTGGAGCGTTTACCGAAGGTGAAGGGCGCTTAACAGCGCATGCTGTACGCCAGCCCAACGGGCTGGTTTAGCCGTCACTGCGTGGCAGCTTGTGCTGCAGGCCAGCCTTGCCGGCTGGTACAGCCGCCGCTGCCGCGGCTGGCCTATTGCGGGCTGCGCCCGCGGACTATGCAAGGGGAGGTATCCCCTTGCCAAACTTCGCGCTGGCATCCGTCATGTCAGCCGTCAGCCAACGGCGATAGCCCGGGCGATTTCTTCTTCCGTCAACGGCCGGTACTCACCCACGGCCAGGTCAGCGGGCAGTTCCAGCCCACCCATACTTTCGCGGTGCAGTTTTTCCACATGGTTGCCCAGCGCGGCAAACATGCGCTTAACCTGGTGGTAACGACCCTCGTGGATGGTCACCAGCACTTCGCGCGGGGTAATGCGCTGCAGCTGTGCCGGTAAGGTGGGGGTGTCGTCATCTTCCAGCAGAATGCCGCGCTCAAAACGCAATTCGGCTTCGTCGCACAGGTCTTCGGCCAGCCAGGCACGGTATACCTTGGGTTTGTGGCGTTTGGGCGAGGTGAGAATGTGCGACCACTGGCCGTCGTCGGTAATCAGCAGCAGGCCGGTGGTGTCAACGTCCAGGCGACCGACGGTGTGCAGGTCGCGGGGTTTGTTGATGCCTTCCAGCAGGTCGAACACCAGCGGGTGGGTGCTGTCGCGGTGGGTGCACACATAACCGGTCGGTTTGTTCATGATGATGTAACGGAACCCGTTTTCCAGCGTCAGAGCCTCCCCATCGAGGGTTACCACATCGGTGTCGGCAATTTTAACGGCGGCGGTTTTGGGCTTATCGCCGTTCACCAGCACCCGGCCTTGTTTAACGGCTTTGGTGGCCAGCGAGCGGGTGAGGTCGGTGGTGTCAGCAAGGAATTTATCGAGACGCATGGCAGGTTCCGGCGGCTGGGAAAGGCGCGCATGGTAGCACATTGCCTGGTGTTGCGTCTGGCGCATGGGCAGCCGCCTCTGTACAATTCGCGCCCAATTCTGTGTTCAGGCCAGCCGGCATCAGACCGGCGGCTGTTATCTTCCGTGAGGCTCTTGTATGTCCAGTGGTAAAGTCGGTTTTGTGTCCCTCGGCTGCCCGAAAGCGTTGGTTGATTCAGAAAAAATTCTGACTCAGCTGCGCCTCGACGGTTATGAGGTGGTGAACAGCTACGACAACGCCGATGTGGTGGTGGTGAATACCTGTGGCTTTATCGATGCCGCCAAACAGGAATCGCTGGATGCCATTAAAGAAGCCATGACCGAGAACGGCAAAGTGATCGTTACCGGCTGCATGGGCAAGGGCAAAGACGCCGAAACCATTAAAGAACTGAACCCTGGCATTCTGGCCATTACCGGCCCGCAGGCCTACGAAGAAGTGATGACCGCGGTGCATGAATGGGTGCCGCCGGTGGATAAAGAACACAATCCCTTTATTGACCTGGTGCCGGTGCCGCCTGAAGGCGTGAAGCTGACCCCGCGCCATTATTCCTACCTGAAAATTTCCGAAGGCTGTAACCACAGCTGCACCTTCTGCATTATTCCGGATATGCGCGGCAAGCACGTCAGTCGCCCCATTGGTGACGTGCTGGACGAAGCCAAGCGTTTAGTGGCCGCCGGTACCAAAGAACTGCTGGTGATTTCGCAGGATACGTCTGCGTATGGCGTGGATATGAAATACCGCACCGGGTTCTGGGACGGTAAGCCGGTGAAAACCAAGCTGTACGATCTGTGCAAAGAGCTGGGCGACATGGGCGTGTGGGTGCGTCTGCACTATGTCTACCCGTATCCGAGTGTGGATGACATTCTGCCGTTAATGGCCGAGGGCAAAATCCTGCCGTATCTGGATATTCCGTTCCAGCACGCCAGCCCGCGCATTCTGAAGCTGATGAAGCGCCCGGCGCACGCCGAAAATACGCTCGAACGCATTAAAAAATGGCGCGAGCTGGTGCCGCAACTGGTGATCCGTTCCACCTTTGTGGTCGGTTTCCCCGGTGAAACCGAAGAAGATTTCCAGCTGCTGCTGGACTGGCTGGAAGAAGCCGAACTCGACCGCGTTGGCTGCTTTAAATACAGCCCGGTGGAAGGTGCCAAAGCCAACGATCTGCCGGATCATGTACCGGAAGCCATTCAGCAGGAACGCTTCGACCGCTTTATGCAGGCGCAGCAAGCTATCAGCGCGCGTAAACTGCAGCGTAAAATCGGCACCCGTATAACCGTGCTGATTGATGAAGTGGACGAAGAAGGCGCGGTCGCCCGCTCTCCGGCCGATGCGCCGAACATCGACGGTATGGTGTACCTGAACGATTTCTTCGACTGCCAGCCGGGCGATTTTGTTGAAGTGGAAATTGAACATGCCGACGAGTACGACCTGTGGGCGTCGCCGGTTAATGGTGCTTGAGGCTTGAGGCTTGAGTGTATTTTAAAGTCCCTTAATTGGGACTTTATTTTGCCTTTTTGTTATTAAAGTCCGCTTTTGGTTACTTTATAGGTTGTTGACTTTAAGGTTCTATAATGAGAACTTAATGGCCATATAAAGGCTTTTAAGTTCCTTAAAAGTAACCTTAGGGTTTTTTATGCAATCTTCTGTGTATGCGTCTATGTCTCCGGCGGCCCTCAGTGAATCACTGGGTGAGCGGCTTAAGGT
>JAEWQT010000136.1 GCA_023399105.1 Pseudomonadota bacterium
AGGTTAAGGTCAGGCGGCGCTTTGTCCCACAGCGAGCGGCTTTTCAGCAATAACTGGTCGCTGCGGATGCTGTAGTAATGGCCGGAATAGACGCGCTGATAGACGGTACCCAACCGGTTGTCCTGCAGCTGCCACGTTTCGCTTAGCGGGTCGCGCTGTAAGGCGGCTATCAGGCTGTCGGCATCGTGCTGCAGCCGGCTGAGCACATAGTGCCCCACCATCTGACGCACACCGTAATCGGCCAGCAGCAACAGCGGCAGCATCAACGCCAGCAGGCTGATCAGCCAATGGCGGCGCAGCTGCTGCTGAATCGACCTCATGCGGTGGTCTCCGGCGCTAACTGGTAGCCCTGCCCGCGCCGGGTTTCGATAAAGTCTTTACCAAAGCGCTGGCGCAGGCGGTTGATGTACACCTCCAGCACATTGCTGTCGCGCAGCTGGTCTTCTTCGTAGACGTGCTCGCTGAGGTGGGTTTTGGAATGTACCTGCTGCGGGTGCTGCATCAGATAGCGCAACAGTCGGAATTCAATGCCGGTGAGTGGCAGAGTACGGCCATCGGCGGTGGTGGCCTGTTGGCTGTCGGTGTTGAGGGTAACCCCACGCCAGTGCAGTTCATTGCTGGCCTGGCCCTGATGACGACGGCCAATGGCTTCCAGCCGTGCCAGCAGTTCGGCGGTATGAAAGGGCTTGCCCAGATAATCATCGGCGCCGGCTTTCAGGCCATCGACCCGCTCATGCCAGGCATCGCGGGCGGTCAGAATCAGCACTGGGGTGCGGTTGCCGGCAGCGCGCCAGCTGCGCAGCACTTCCAGGCCGTTTTTACCGGGCAAACCCAGGTCCAGAATGATCAGGTCTGGCTGTAACTCGTTGCCCAGAAATTCACCGTCGATACCGTTATGGGCCAGTTCTACCGCATAGCCAGCGCCCCGCAGCACAGGCTGCAGGGCGTCGGTTAAGTTGCGGTCATCTTCGATCAGCAACAGTTTCATCGGCTGTCTCAGCGTTTTTTGATGTCGTCGTCCAGCCATTTGCCGGTATTGGCGTCGATTTCGGTTTCATGGCGGCGGCCTTCTTCATCCAGCCATTTCACTTCGTATACCCAGCGGCCGTCGTCGCGTTCCAGTTCGCTGTCGAGCAGTTTGCCGGTCAGGGGTTTGGCCTGCAGCAGGCTGTCGAGCGGCTGTACGATGCCGGCGTTGACCAGCTGCTGAATCTCTTCCGCGCTGAAGTCGTCGCCAGCCAGTACCGGCAAGCTGAAGGCGCCAGTGGTCAGAGCGGCGGTTACGGCGGTGATTGATAACAGTGTTTTCATAATGTCCTCCGGGACGTCAGTATGGTTTGGTTACCGGCTTACAGCCAGTGTCAGTGGTCGTTATCACGGCGCTGTTTACGGCCGTGGATCATGGAACGCACCAGGTTTTCACGATGGTGCAGGCTGCTGAACAACACACCAGCAACGTGCAGGAACACCAGCGCCAGGGTGCTGTTGGCAAAGAACTCGTGGATTTCTTTCAATGTGTGGTCGTTAAACGAGGCCAGCCAGGTGCCTGCTAACGGCCCGGCCTGATCGTGCGCGCCTAGCGTGGCCATGCCGAACACAATGGTGCCGGTCAGACTCAGTAACAGGGCAATCACCATCGCACCACCGGCCGGGTTATGGCCCAGATAGCGCGGTGCCTTGCCGGCCGGAATGGCTTTCAGATAGGCCAGTACCGCACGCGGTGAGCGCACAAAGTCGGTAAAGCGTGCGTGTTTCGTACCGATCAGCCCCCACAGCAGGCGGAAGGCGATCAAACCGCCAACGGCGTAACCGCTCCAGACATGGACGGTATCGGAGACATCTTCCGACAGGTAGGCGGTGAAGAAAAACAGAACCAGCGACCAGTGAAAAATCCGCACCAGCGGGTCCCACACGGGCACCCTGGCCGGTGAGGCGGGGCTGGCTGTAACAGGTTGATGGGATGGTATTTCGTTATTCATAAGCGCTCTCCTCTGCAGCTGGGGCCAGAATAGAGCGCGAATGCTTAAACCAAGCTTAATGCGGGCAGAGGTTTCAGGCGGTTTTGGTTAAATGGCCAAAGCCAATGGCGGATACCGCTTTGCCCATAATGGTTTCCGCGTAGAACACCTGCCCCGGCGCATCGCCGCCGGCTCCGGCAACCAGCATTAACGGCAATAAATGTTCTTCGCGCGGATGCACCTGGCGTGCGCCCGGTGCGTCATGCCAGCGTTCCAGCAACGCACTGCGTTCCGGTGCCGCTTGTGCACAACTGTGCTGCAGCCACAGGTCAAATGCCTGAGCCGCCTGATTATCGGCTTGGCTTTGGGGGTTAAAAAACGCCCGCAGATTGTGGTAGCTGAGGCCGCTGCCAATGATCAGCACGTTCTGTTCGCGCAGAACTTGTAGCGCACGACCGGCGGCCAGATGCTCGGCGGGGTTCAGACCGGTTTTCAGCGACATCGCCAGCACCGGAATATCCTCATCCGGAAACGCCACTTTTAACGGAATAAACACCCCGTGATCCCAGGGCGCCTGGTTATCCACAGCTGCTGCAATGCCGGCTTCGCGCAACGTCTGCGCAGCCTGCTCCGCCAGTTCCGGTGCCCCCGGTGCGTTATAGGTGAGCTGATAGGTGTGCTCGGGAAAGCCGTAATAATCGTATTCCAGCTGCGGCTGCTCAGCGCCGGCAAAGGTAAAGACCGGGGCTTCCCAATGCGCCGTGACCACCAGAATGGCCGTTGGTTTTTGCGGCAGGCTGGCTGGAATGGCGCGCAGCATGGCGGCCATGTTGTCCCACAGATGCGGATCGCCCGGCCAGTCCATAAAGAAACAGGGGCCGCCGCCGTGGGGAATGTATAAAGACGGTTGTGGCTGCATATCTGACCTCAGTGTTGTCTCTTGGCCGGAACCCACAGCATAAACACAAAGGCCCAGATCAGCGCGGCCAACCCCCAGATAAAGGTGGAACTCAGCGTTGCGCCGCCTTCAATGCCCAGTTTGGCCAGCCAGGGGCCCGTCAGCTGAGTAAAACCATACAGGGCAATCAGGGCTGCACTCAGGCGTGGCCCCTGGTGCGGGTGCAGAGTGCGGGCCAGTCGCTGGGTGAGTAACACCGACCCAATAAAGGAACCGCCCATCAGCACTGCACACAGGAACAGCCCGGTTTTAGGCTCCAGCACCAGCAGCGCCAGAATGCTGATGGCCTGCATGGCGTAATTCCACAGCAGCGCCGGTTTATCCCCAATGCGTGCGCCCAGATGGTTCCACAGCCAGGTGGATGGCAGTGACGCCAGCGCGACCAGCAGCCAGGCACTGGGCACCATTTTGATATTCCAGTCGGCGGCTACGGCGGGCAGGAAGGTCATGGGCAGGATATAGCCGAGTCCGGCGCCGGCATAAGCCAGAAATAACGGCGTACTGGCGCGGTCCCACAGCGCCGAATGGTCATCATGGCCAGTCGCAAGCACCGGGCCATGCCCCGGCAGACGGGCCAGATACCAGGCACTCCAGAGTGCCAGGGGCAAGGCGAGCGCGGCGGCCGGAATCCAGCGATTGGCACCCTGCAGCCAGGCGCCGGTACTGTCGACCAGCAGGCTGGAACCCAGAATGCCGACGCCAACGCCCAGGTACATCAGGCCGCTGTGGTGGGCTTTGCTTTGTGTCACCAGCCATTCCAGTACCAGCGCTGGCGCCAATACAAACACCACGCCGTTGCCAATACCGTTTAACAGGCGCAATCCGGCCAGCAGCGGATAATAGGTGGCCCAGACCTGAATCAGGGTGATCAGGGCGTTGCCGACCAGCATGCTCAGCAGAGCCTGGCGGCCGAAACCACGCTGGTACAAAAACAGCGCCAGCATGGCGCCGGTTAAATAGCCGATGTAGTTCCAGGTTGCCAGCGAGGCCGCCTGCGGCAGGCTGATCAGGCCATCATCGACCAGCAGTGGCAGCAAGGGGGTGTACACAAAACGGCCGAAGCCATGCACCACAATCAGTGCGGTGGCGGCGGCCAGAATGGGCCACCAATAGGAAGACGGCTGTGTGTTGGCGGACATGATGAACCTGATGTGGTAGCTGAGAAGATGAATGGTAGCCACTGGCCGGCCGGTGGCCAAGGTGACTAAAGTGGGTTGACCGGCAAAACGCTCCCGTCTCCCGTCTCCCGTCTCCCGTCTCCCCGTGTTACCATCCGCGGCTTCCCCGAATAGCCCCGAGCCCTTTATGACCCAGAGTGCCGAAGCCCTGCAGCAGCAGATTGCCGGCGGTGCCGCGCAGCTGAATATTGAGCTGAGCGCCGGCCAGTTGCAGCTGTTAAGTGAATACCTGCAGCTGCTGATCAAGTGGAACAAAGCCTACAACCTCACCGCCATCCGTGAGCCGGAGCGTATGGTGCCGCTGCATCTGCTCGACAGTCTGGCCGTGCATCCTTATGTGCAGGAGGCGCAGAACATTATTGATGTCGGCACCGGCCCCGGCCTGCCGGGTATGGTGCTGGCGATTATGAACCCGCACAAAACCTTCACCCTGCTCGACAGTAACGGTAAGAAAACGCGCTTTTTGTTTCAGGCGCGCACGGCGCTGGGGTTGGATAATGTGACCATAGTGAACGATCGGGTCGAAGCGTATCATCCGGCCAATCCTTTCGATATGATCGTCAGCCGCGCCTTTGCCTCGCTCGCCGATATGACCCACTGGTGTCAGCATCTGCGTGCTCCGCAGGGGTGTTTTCTGGCGATGAAGGGCCAGTATCCGGCGGATGAAATCGCCGCCATTGAACAGCATTTCCGCGTTGCCGCCAGCTGGCCATTACAGGTACCGGGCGTCGACGCCGAGCGTCACCTGCTGCAATTAATGCCGGTGACGTCCAACGCATAACACAGGTTGCCGCAGGCAGTTAAGGAAGCAGATCGTGAGCAAGGTTCTGGCGATTGCCAATCAGAAAGGTGGCGTGGGTAAAACCACCACAGCGGTGAATCTGGCCGCTTCGCTGGCGGCGACCAAGCGCCGGGTGCTGCTGGTGGATCTGGATCCGCAGGGCAATGCCACCATGGGCAGCGGTGTGGATAAGCACGATCTGGAAATATCGCTGTACGACGTGCTCACCGGTCAGGCCCGCACGGCGGCGGCCGTGGTGAAAACCGGCGCGGCGGGTTTCGATCTGCTGCCGTCCAACGGTGACCTGACGGCCGCCGAAGTGGAATTAATGACCCTGCCGCGGCGCGAAAGCCGGCTGCGCGAGGCGCTGGCCGAAGTGCGCCCCGACTATGATTACATCCTGATCGATTGTCCGCCGTCCCTGAATATGCTGACCGTCAATGCACTGGTGGCCGCTCAGGGTGTGTTGATTCCGATGCAGTGTGAATACTACGCGCTGGAAGGGTTGAGTGCGCTGATGCAGACCATTGAGTCGATTCAGACCACGCTGAACCCGAAGCTGGAAATTGAAGGTCTGTTGCGCACCATGTACGACCCGCGCAACAGCCTGACTGTGGATGTGTCGGCACAATTAATGAGCCATTTCGGTGACAAAGTGTACGGCACCGTCATTCCCCGTAACGTACGGCTGGCCGAAGCGCCCAGTCATGGTGTGCCGGTGCTGCTATATGACAAAGCATCCCGGGGCGCCGTGGCCTATCTGGCCCTGGCCGGAGAGATGAACCGCCGTACCCGTCAGGCCGCTGGTGCCTGACCGAGCATAAGGTTTAAGAACGTATGACCAAAAGAAAACGCGGCCTCGGTCGTGGTCTGGATGCCCTGCTGACCAGTTCCCGCGCAGCGGCGGTGGCCACCCATGAAGATTCTGCCCCCGAGTTGGCCGCCGCTGACGCGGTGAATCCGGCAGTGGCTGGTAATCACGATGGCGAGCTGCGCCATCTGCCGGTGGAATGGTTGCAGCCGGGTAAGTATCAGCCGCGTAAAGATATGCAACCCGAAGCGCTGGAAGAATTAGCCGCTTCTATTAAGGCGCAGGGCCTGATGCAGCCGATCGTGGTGCGGCCACTGGCGGGTGCCGATAAGCGCTACGAAATCATTGCCGGCGAACGCCGCTGGCGCGCCTCTCAGCTGGCGCAGCTGGAGAAAGTGCCGGCCATTATCCGCGATGTGCCCGATGATGCCGCCATCGCTATGGCGCTGATTGAGAACATTCAGCGTGAAGACCTGAATCCGATGGAAGAGGCCAATGCGCTCTACCGTCTGCAGCACGAATTTGAGCTGACACAAATGGAAGTGGCGGAAGCCGTGGGTAAAAACCGTGCCACGGTGGCCAACCTGCTGCGCCTGATGAACCTGAACGAAGACGTGAAACGCCTTCTGGAACACGGCGATATTGAAATGGGCCATGCCCGTGCCCTGCTTGGCCTGAGCGGTGGTGCCCAGAGTGAAGCGGCCGCGCAAGTCGTCAGTCGCGCCTTAACCGTGCGTCAGACCGAAGCGCTGGTGCGTCACCTGCAGGAAGGCAAAGGCAAGGATAAGCAGGCGCCGGCCCGCCCAGACCCGGATATTCAGCGCCTGGAGCAGCTGCTGGGCGACAGACTGGGTGCCAATGTGGCCATTCAGCACAGTGCCAAAGGCAAGGGCAAACTGGTGATCAATTACAGCTCACTGGATGAACTGGACGGCATTCTGGCCCACATTCGCTGAGCCAGATCAAACTTGCCAACCGGACACATCACCCTTTCTTGACAGTATCCGACCAATTATTCACCCTCGGCGCCCCGGTTTCGGTTGAAGGCCGGGGGGTGAGTCAATATAATCACCGCGCTTTTGCGTCAGCTAACCCGCAAATCGTCCAGAGTGGAGCATCAGGTTGTCATCAGTACCGCGCCCACCCGTGCACCGGATTGTCTTGTTACAGCTGGTTCTGACGCTGTTGGCCGGAGCCATCGCGGCGTTGCACAGCCAGGTAGCGGCTGCATCAGCTTTGTTGGGTGGGATCGCCTGTGCGGCCCCCAACGCCTACTTTGTCTGGCGTGCCTTTCGTTTTCGCGGTGCGCGCTATGCCGGCAAAGTGGCTGCTGAGTTTTACCAGGGCGAAGCCTGGAAGTTTATTCTGACTGGCCTGATGTTTGCCGTTATTTTCAGTCAGAACTGGCCGCTGAATTATTTCGCGCTGTTTGCAGGCTTTGTGACAGTGCAGCTGGGACATCTGTTCTCGGCAAAAATTGCGAATTTTTAACCCTTTGGAACTGAGAGTGAAGAATGGCCGCTAACTCACAAGAGTATATTGCTCATCACTTAACCAACCTCACCTACGGCAAGCTGCCTGCCGGTTACCTGCGCGAAGTCCGCGATGAACACGGACACATTGTTAAAGGTACCGATGGTCAACCGCTGATGAAAGAGCTGGAAAGCTCAACCTGGACGCTGGCTAAATCCGGCAAAGAAGCTCAGGACATGGGTTTTATGGCGGTGCACGTAGATTCCCTCGGCTGGTCTGTCTTCATGGGCTTGCTGTTCGTATGGTTCTTCAGCCGCGTGGCGAAAAAAGCCACTTCCGGTGTCCCGGGTGCGGCACAAAACCTGGTGGAAGCCGTGGTTGGCTTCGTTGATAACACGGTTAAAGAAACCTTCCATGGTCGCAGCGCCATGATCGCGCCGCTGGCACTGACCATTTTCGTGTGGGTGTTCCTGATGAACTCCCTGAAGTGGATTCCGGTCGACATTATTCCGTCCATCGCGCATGCGCTGGGTGTGCCTTACTTCAAGATCGTTCCGACCGCTGACCCGAACGGTACTCTGGGTCTGTCCATCGGCGTTTTCCTGCTGATCATCTTCTACAGCATCAAAATCAAAGGTGTGGGTGGCTTTGCCAAAGAGCTGTCACTGACTCCGTTCAATCACTGGCTGGCCGTTCCGTTTAACCTGTTCCTGGAGATCCTTGGTCTGCTGACCAAGCCGCTGTCTCTGGCACTGCGTCTGTTCGGTAACATGTACGCCGGTGAGGTGGTATTTATTCTGATTGCACTGCTGCCATTCTATGCGCAGTGGGTACTGAACGTACCCTGGGCAATCTTCCATATTCTGGTAATCCCGTTGCAGGCGTTTATTTTCATGGTTCTGACGATTGTATATCTGTCTCAGGCCCACGAAGATCATCACTGATACGGAATTGACAGACTGTTTTAAACCCTTAAATCACTAACTAGTAACTTCAGGAGTCTCAAATGGAACTCGTATATATCGCTGCTGCTATCATGATCGGTCTGGGTGCTCTGGGCACTGGTATCGGTTTCGCCCTGCTGGGTGGCAAGCTGCTGGAAGGCACCGCTCGTCAACCGGAACTGGGTCCGCAACTGCAAACCAAAACCTTCCTGATGGCCGGTCTGCTGGACGCCGTGCCGATGATCGGTGTTGGTATCGCGATGTACCTGATTTTCGTAGTAGCACCGTCTTTAGCCGGATAAGTAGGTGCGGCCTGCGGGTCGCTTGTCTACCTACTTTAACGTAATGGCAAGAGGTGAATCACTGTGAATATGAACCTGACCATTTTGGGTCAAATGATTGCCTTTGCGATTTTCGTCTGGTTCTGCATGAAGTTCGTATGGCCACCGCTGGTCGGTGCCATGCGCGAACGCCAGGAGAAAATTGCAGAAGGTCTCGATGCCGCTAACCGCGCTGCCCGTGATCTGGAACTGGCCCAGGAAAAAGCCACTTCTCAGATGCGTGAAGGCAAAGAAAAAGCAGCCGAGATCATCGAACAGGCTAACAAGCGCGCCAACCAGATTATCGATGAGGCTAAAGAAGCCGCTCGTGCTGAAGGTGCCCGTCTGGTAGCCGCTGCTCAGGCCGAGGTCGAGCAGGAAGTGAACCGCGCTAAAGAAACTCTGCGTAAGCAGGTGTCTGAACTGGCTGTTGCCGGTGCAGCGAAGATTCTTGGCAAGTCAGTCGATGCAGGCGCCCATGGCGATCTGCTGAATAAATTAGCTGACGAGCTCTGAGCGAGGTTTCCATGGCTGAATTAACAACTCTCGCTCGGCCATACGCCAAAGCGGTGTTTGCTGAAGCACAAGAGAAAGGTGCACTGGATGCCTGGTCTGCGGATCTGGCACTGCTGGCGGCCTGTGTGGCCGAACAACAACTGGCAGCCTTCCTGCAGCATCCTTCTCTGACTGCTCAACAGCAGGCACAGACGCTGATCGACGTATGTGGCGATAAGCTGAATGAAGCAGCCAAAAACCTGGTCGCTGTTCTGGCCGAAAACAAGCGTCTGCTGCTGGTCGCGGAAATCTCTGCGTTGTACGAAGAGATGAAAGCCCAGCTGCAGAATACCGTGGATGTGGTGGTAACTTCCGCCCAGCCGCTGACTGACGAGCAGTCCAATAAGCTCGCGCAGGCGCTGAAAGCCAGACTGCAGTGTGACGTACGCATGACCAGCGAAGTTGATGAGTCTCTCATCGGCGGCGCCATCATTCGTGCCGGTGACCTGGTAATCGACGGCTCCGTAACCGGTAAGCTGGCGAAATTAGCCGAAGCGATGAAATCCTAATTTGAAGGACGATGCACATGCAGCAACTGAATCCATCTGAGATCAGTGAAGTCATCAAAAAACGCATCGAAAATCTCGATGTGACTTCACAAGCCCAGAACGAGGGCACCGTCGTATCCGTATCCGACGGTATCGTTCGTATCCATGGTCTTGCCGACGCTATGTACGGTGAGATGATTGAATTTGAAGGCGGCGTTTACGGCCTGGCCATGAACCTTGAGCGCGACTCTGTTGGCGCCGTGGTTCTGGGTGACTACAAGTCCCTGGCCGAAGGTCAGACCGCCAAGTGCACCAAGCGCATCCTCGAAGTACCGGTAGGCGAAGGCATGCTGGGTCGTGTGGTTGACGCTCTGGGCAACCCGATTGACGGCAAAGGCCCGCTGAACACCACCAAAACCTCTCCGGTTGAACGTGTTGCTCCCGGCGTTATTGCCCGTAAATCCGTAGACCAGCCGGTTGAGACTGGCTACAAAGCGGTTGACTCCATGGTACCGGTAGGCCGTGGCCAGCGTGAGCTGATCATCGGTGACCGTCAGACCGGTAAATCCGCTCTGGCCATCGACGCCATCATCAACCAGAAAGGCAAAGGCATTAAGTGTATCTACGTGGCCATTGGTCAGAAGCAATCTTCCATTGCTAACGTAGTGCGCAAGCTGGAAGAGCACGGTGCTCTGGAACACACCATCATCGTAGCCGCCGGCGCTGCCGACCCGGCTGCCATGCAGTTCCTGGCTCCTTACTCTGGCTGTGCCATGGGTGAGTACTTCCTGGATCGCGGTGAAGACGCCCTGATCGTATACGATGACCTGACCAAACAAGCCTGGGCTTACCGTCAGATCTCCCTGCTGCTGAAGCGTCCTCCGGGCCGTGAAGCTTACCCGGGTGACGTATTCTATCTGCACTCCCGTCTGCTGGAACGTGCTTGCCGCGTAAACGCTGACTACGTAGAAAAGATGACCAACGGCGAAGTGAAAGGCAAAACCGGTTCCTTAACCGCACTGCCGATCATTGAAACCCAGGGTGGTGACGTATCTGCGTTCGTTCCGACCAACGTAATTTCCATTACCGACGGTCAGATCTTCCTGGAAACCAACCTGTTCAACTCCGGTATCCGTCCGGCGATGAACGCGGGTATCTCTGTATCCCGTGTGGGTGGCGCTGCGCAGACCAAGATCATCAAGAAACTGGGCGGTGGTATCCGTCTGGCTCTGGCTCAGTACCGTGAACTGGCGGCGTTCGCTCAGTTTGCCTCTGACCTGGATGAAGCCACCCGTAAGCAGCTGGAACACGGCCGTGCGGTAACCGAGCTGATGAAGCAAGGTCAGTACGCTCCGATGTCTACTGCCAACATGGGTCTGGTACTGCTGGCTGCTAACGAAGGCTATCTGGCTGACGTTGAAGTGAACAAGATCAAATCCTTTGAAGCCGCTCTGCTGAGCTTCGCCAACAGCGAATACGCTGCTCTGATGGCGAAGATCAACGAAAAAGGCGACTACAACGGCGAGATCGAAGCCAGCCTGAAAGAGTGTATCGAGAAGTTCAAGAGCACTCAGGCCTGGTAAGTCCGGTGCCGCGCTGTAACAGGCGCGGCGGGATTCACTCAATCTAGGGCAGCTATATGGCAGTCGGAAAAGAGATTAAAGAGCAGATTTCGAGTGTGAAAAGCACGCAGAAAATTACCTCCGCGATGGAAAAAGTGGCGGTAAGTAAGATGCGTCGCGCTCAGATGCGCATGCAGTCCAGTCGTCCTTACGCGGATAATATCCGTCGTGTGGTCGGACACCTGGCTTCTGCAGCCACTGAATCACGCCATCGTTATCTGCAAGACCGCGACATCAAGCGTGTTGGCTATATCGTGGTGTCTTCCGACCGTGGTCTGTGCGGTGGTTTGAACAACAACCTGTTCAAACGCCTGGCACAGCAGGTAAAAGAGTGGAAAGAGCAAAACGTAGAAGTTGAATTCTGCGCCGTTGGTTCCAAAGCCAACCTGTTCTTCTCCAGCTTTGGTGGCAATGTTGTGGCGTCACAATCCCATCTGGGTGACGCGCCGGAACTGGCCAGCCTGATCGGCTCGGTCAAAGTGATGCTGGATGCATTTGATGAGGGTCGTATCGACCGTTTGTACATCATGCACAATCGCTTTGTGAACACGATGACCCAACTGCCGGTGGCGGAACAATTACTCCCGTTGAAGGCAGTCGAAGACGATCTGACCAAGAAACACTGGGACTACCTGTATGAGCCGGATGCAGAAACCATCATCGATGGTCTGCTGTTGCGCTACATCGAATCACAGGTGTACCAGGGTGTGGTGGAAAATAACGCCTGTGAGCAGGCTGCGCGTATGCTGGCGATGAAAAACGCCACCGATAACGCCGGCGGCATGATCAAAGAACTGAACCTGCTTTATAACAAAGCACGTCAGGCTGCGATCACCCAGGAAATTTCAGAAATCGTTGGCGGTGCCGCGGCCGTTTAAGGCCCGGGAACACAGGTTATAAGGTTAAGAGGAACCGAATATGAGCGGACGTATCGTACAGATCATCGGTGCCGTTATCGACGTGGAATTCCCGCGCGACAACGTACCTAAGGTCTACGACGCCCTGACCGTAGATGGCACTGAAACCACTCTCGAAGTTCAGCAACAGCTGGGCGACGGCGTAGTTCGTACCATTGCGATGGGCTCCACAGAAGGTCTGAAACGCGGCCTGTCTGTAACTAACTCTGGCGCGCCGATCTCTGTACCGGTAGGTATCGAGACTCTGGGCCGCATCATGGACGTACTGGGTCGCCCGATCGACGAATGTGGTCCGATTGGTGAGAAAGAAACCGCGTCTATCCACCGTGCTGCGCCGACCTTCGACGAGCAATCAGCCAGCACCGACCTGCTGGAAACCGGTATCAAGGTTATTGACCTGGTTTGCCCGTTTGCCAAAGGCGGTAAAGTGGGTCTGTTCGGTGGTGCCGGTGTAGGCAAAACCGTAAACATGATGGAACTGATCAACAACATCGCCAAGGCCCACTCCGGTCTGTCGGTATTCGCCGGTGTAGGTGAGCGTACCCGTGAAGGTAACGACTTCTACTACGAAATGGCTGAATCCGGTGTTGTTAACCTGGACGACAAAGTGAAGTCCAAGGTAGCCATGGTGTACGGTCAGATGAACGAGCCGCCGGGTAACCGTCTGCGCGTGGCCCTGACTGGTCTGACCATGGCCGAAAAATTCCGTGACGAAGGTAAAGACGTTCTGCTGTTCGTAGACAACATTTACCGTTACACCCTGGCGGGTACTGAAGTATCGGCACTGCTGGGTCGTATGCCGTCTGCGGTAGGTTACCAGCCGACTCTGGCGGAAGAGATGGGCGTTCTGCAGGAACGTATTACCTCGACCAAAACCGGCTCTATTACCTCGGTACAGGCCGTATACGTACCGGCGGACGACTTGACTGACCCGTCTCCGGCCACCACCTTCGCGCACTTGGACTCTACGGTAGTACTGTCCCGTGACATCGCGTCCAAAGGTATTTACCCGGCGATTGACCCGCTGGATTCCACCTCTCGTCAGCTGGATCCGCTGGTTATCGGTAACGAACACTACGACGTAGCTCGTGGCGTTCAGGGTGTTCTGCAGCGCTATAAAGAGCTGAAAGACATCATCGCCATTCTGGGTATGGACGAACTGTCTGATGAAGACAAACTGTTGGTAGCCCGTGCACGTAAGATCGAGCGTTTCCTGTCTCAGCCGTTCCACGTAGCTGAGGTATTCACCGGTGCGCCTGGTAAGTACGTGTCTCTGAAAGAAACCATCCGTGGTTTCCAGGGCATCCTGAACGGCGAGTACGACAGCCTGCCGGAACAAGCGTTCTACATGGTTGGCACCATCGACGAAGCCGTTGAGAAAGCCAAGAAAATGTAACCTGGCCGGGTCGGTAACTGCGTAATAACAAGGTTGCCGGCCTCCTCAGTCTGAGGAAAAGATTATGGCGATTACCGTCCACTGCGATATCGTCAGCGCCGAAGAGAATCTGTTCTCCGGTCTGGTCGAGCGTGTGGTAGCCCGTGGTGCAATGGGTGAACTGGGTATTGAACCCGGTCACGCAGCGCTGCTGACCCCGCTGATCCCGGGTACTGTCCGTGTTGTAAAACAGGGCGGTGCAGAAGAGATTGTTTACGTCTCTGGCGGCTATCTGGAAGTGCAGCCGAACTCCGTCACCATTCTGGCTGACACCGCTGTCCGTGCTGACAACCTCGATGAGGCTGCAGCGCTGGAAGCCAAGCGTCAGGCCGAACTGGCGATGGAAAGCAAAAGCGGCGAAATGGATTACTCCATGGCGTTGGCTCAGCTGGCCGAAGCAGTTGCACAGCTGCGTACCATCCAGCAGATCCGCGAAAAACTGGGCAAGGGTTAAGCTTCCCGGTTTGGCTGCGAAAGAAACCCGTACTGTTCTGCAGTGCGGGTTTTTTTTATATCTGCTGGAGCGTTATTAAAAGAACACTATGTTGCTGCAGATACAAAATTAATACGCACAAGTACTGGAAAAACAAAAAAAAATTCGTATAGTACGCGCACAGAGTCGGAGTGTAGCACAGCCTGGTAGTGCACTGCGTTCGGGACGCAGGGGTCGGAGGTTCGAATCCTCTCACTCCGACCAATTTTCTGAAAAATCCCCCATGCTTTATTCTTTACGCCTGTAACCGGCTGTTTAGCTATCAACTGCTAAAATTAACAGACCAATGTTTCTGTACGGCCATTTAATTGCCGTCACTCTTACTGATCCGGTCAGGTTCTGATGCCCATACATCCCAGTCACCATTCCGAATGGCGTACTGCCCGCTTTGCCCTTATCGCGCTATCAGTGGTGATCATTCTGCTGGTCTGGCTGCCGTGGTTTTCCGCCTTCGGTGCCGGCATAGCCAATTATGTACCG
>JAEWQT010000140.1 GCA_023399105.1 Pseudomonadota bacterium
GGCCTGAATAGCACCATTCAGGGACTGCAGAACGGCGACTTTGCGGCCTCTGAAGCCAGTCTGAAAAAAATACTCAGCCCTACCGGCAATGACAGCCTGCTGTATTACACCGAGCTGGCGGTGATCAAACACCTGCAGGGCGATTTTGCCGGCAGCAATGCGCTGCTCGAAACGGCCGAGCGCATTGCCGATGATCTGGAAACCACCCGCCTGTCGGATGCGCTGGTGACCATGATGAGTAATCCGCGTCAGGGCCCGTATGGCGGTGCTGATTTTGAGAAAATGTTTATCAACTACTACAAAGCCCTGAACTATTTTGGTCTGGCGCAGCAGGCGACTGATCAGAATGGTCGTCTGGATGCACTGGAAAGTGCCGGGGTGGAAGCGCGGCGTCTGACCATTCGCCTCAACGATATTGCCAGCCGTAAAGGTACTTACATGGCCGATGCCGAGGAGGAACGCACCTTTGGCGCGCTGATGGATATTTTCAATAAAGTGCTGCGCGGCAATCTGGTCGACCTCGACAGCCTGCGTTACCGCGATGACGCCATGGCGCATTATCTGGCAGCCATCAGCTTCGAAATGAATAACGATTTCGACGATGCCCGCATCAGCTACCAGAAAGCGGCTCAGGCATACGAGAAAGGCTACGTTAAACAATACCGTCTGGACGACGGCATGATCGCTCAGGCCTGGTTCGACACCATCCGCATGATGCGCCGGGCCGGGGGCTACGACAGGGAGTGGCGGGCGCTGGCCAAACGCAAGCTCAGCGCGGAGCAGCAGCGCGAGCTGGACAACTGGACGCGTGATAAAGCGCAACTGATTGTACTGGAACACAAAGGGCTGGCGCCGCACCGCAAAGAAATGAACCTGCTGTTGTCGCTGAACAGCGCCATTAAATCGATGCAGCTGCGGCCGGTGATGAATCTGCAGGATCAGAACCAGATGGCCTGGTTCTATATGCTCTACGCCGACAAAGGCGTGCTGGGCGTGGTCACCACCTATCTGGATGCCGTCAATCTGGGGCTGTTCTCATACGGCTTCACCAAAACCGTTTTTCTCGGGCCGTTGTGGGACAGCGCTGAAACCCTGGGGCTGATCGACGCCATTGGCTCAGGGCTGCGAGTGACGGTGCCGTATTACGATCCGGTCACGCCGCTGGGTGCGTCCACACTGGCGGTTAACGGCCAGCGGCTACCGTTGCTGAAATCCTCCAATCCGGCGTTGATGGCGCTGCAGGAACAGATGACGCAGGCCAGCTACGACATTCAGATGGCGTTCTCGCGCGCCGCCCTGAAAGCCATCACCGCACAACAGCTGAATCAGGTCAGCAAAGAGTACGGCGGCCTGCTGGCGATGGTCGGCAAGCTGGCGGCACAACTGACCGATGCCGCTGAAACCCGGAACTGGCTGCTGCTGCCGCAGGATATCCGCATCCGCCGCGTGGCGCTGGAGGCCGGAGAGCACCAGCTGCAGCTGACCTCCGACATGCCAACCGGGTTGCAGAAGCAGACGCAGACCGTCACCCTGCAAGCCGGTGAAATTCATTTCTGGCGGGTACGCACCCTGCCGGAACTGGGGCATACTCAGGCATCGCCGGTTAAACAACTGATTAAAACCTCCAACTGACCATCGGATTAAGGAAGAATCGTTATGCTGACTCAAGTAACCAAACTGACCCTGGCCTCTTTGCTCGGTGCCTCTGTATTACTGAGCGCCGGCTGTGCCACCAAAGTTACCCGTCTGGATGCCAGTGAAGAAGTGGCGCTGTCTGATCGCTGGAATGCCAAAGATTCTGAGCTGGTCGCCAACGAAATGATCACCGACATGCTGTCGTTCCCCTGGGCGCGGGATTTCGAGATGAAAAACAACAGCCGTCCGACCGTGATCATCTCGCGCATCAGCAACAAATCGCACGAACACATTGCCATTGATACCTTCACCAACGACATCAAGCGCGCCATCATCCGCTCCGGCCGCGCCGATTTCGTCGCCGCTGGTGACGAGCGTGATGCCGTGCGCGAAGAGCGCCGCGATCAGGAGCTGAACGCCCGTAACGCCAAAGCTCAGGGTCAGGAACAGGCTGCCGATTTCGCCCTGTCCGGCAGCATCAACTCCATCGTCGATCAGGTCGGTAAGCAGCGCGTCACCTTCTATCAGGTGGACCTGAAGCTGATCGATATGCAGAGCAACCGCGAAGTGTGGAACGGCCAGAAGAAGATCCAGAAACTGCAGCAGAAATCCTCCTTCGGTTTCTGAGATGAGTTTCCGCAAGCACAGTGCAGGGACGGCGGTGGCGCTGGTCCTCAGTGCCACTTTATTGGCCGGCTGTTTACCGCAGTCGGCCAAGCCACAACAGGACAGCACCAAAGCCCGCGCTGAGCGCGCTGGTACGCCGGACTGGATTACCCAGCTGCCGCGGCGCAATGGCATGGCGTATGGCGTGGGTTCCATGGAGATTTACGGCAGCGTCACCGACGCCATCAAGCGTGCCGGCGATCTGGCGCGGGTGGATCTGGTGTCGCAACTGCGCGTGACCGTCAGCGGTGATTTCAGCGTCGATACCCAGGAACGCAGTGGCACCGGTCAGGCCTCCGAAGTACAGCAAAGCGTGCGTAACTATGTGCGCAGCCAGGTGCCGGATGTGCAGCTGGATGAAGTGCAGATCACCGAAACCCACAGCGATGGCAAATACGCCTATGCCCTGGCGGAGCTGGATCGCGCTCAGGCGGCTGCCCGTCTGCGCCGGCAGATTGGTGACATCGATGAAGAACTGCGTCGTATCGGTGCGCAGCAACCGCAGGGCTCAACTCTGCAGCAGCTGCAATCGTTATTACCGGCGCTGAAGCAGTTTGCCCTGCGCGATAAAACCTCCGAGCAGCTGGCGCTGATCAGCACCAGCCGCAGCGGGTTGGCACTGGACGATGATCTGCGGGCGTTGCAGGCGCGCATCGATGGTCTGCTGAATCAGTTATCGGTCGCGCTGGTGGCCACCGATGCGGGTGCCGATGCCGTGTCCGGCGGCGTGCTGGAAGTGTTAACCCAGCAAGGGTTGCGGGTGGAAAACCGTGCCAATGCCGATCTGGTGTTTGAAGTCAGCGCCACGCTGACCAGTAAAGCCCAGGGCGGCAGCCATTATGTGTTTGCCGATACCCGGGTAACGGTACGCGACGCCAATGGCCGGGCGCTCAGCTCGTTCAGCAAGCAGGCGCGGGGCGTCTCTGGTCTGGCGGATGTGGCGCGTCAGGCGGCTACCCGCAATGTGGCGGCGCAGCTGGGAGAAGAGCTCAGCATCACGCTGGTGGATAAGCTGCGCTGAGGCGCGCTGCGATCACGGATG
>JAEWQT010000178.1 GCA_023399105.1 Pseudomonadota bacterium
GCACGGCCTGCAGCAGGGCCGCCACGTTGCTGGTGGCTGGGTTGGTTGCTGCAGGGCTGGCCGCTGCCCCGGCGGTTGTATTGACCGCAGCGCCCGTAGCTGGATTGGGTTGCGCCAGCGCGGCCGCCCGTTGCCACAGCTGTCGGAACAGGTTGCCGGCTTCGGCGGTATTGCTCTGACTATTACTGGCGGGCGGGTTGCTCAGGGCGCTGAATAACCGTTGTTCGTAACTCAGGCCACTGTTCTGCACAGCCTGTTGTAAGCCGGCCGGCTGGCTCAGCTGCGCCGGAGCGGGCAGGGTTTGCAGCCAGTTTTGCAAGACCCGTTGCACCGCCACCGGCATGGGCTGGCCGGGCACTGTGGTGTTGGTTATCAGGTTGCTGGTGGCACTGGTTTGGCTGTTGACCGGACGGGGCGCTGTGTTTACTGAGCCCGGGCTGGTCAGTTGTTGCAGCAGATTCAGCAGCTCGGTCCGGGCGCTGGCCGCGTTAATTGAGGGGCTGCTGTTACTGGCGGATGTGCCGGCTGCGGTGCTGACGGAAGGGCGGGCATACAGAGCGGCCGTGGGGGCAGCCGGGCGTGCCGGTTGCGGTTGAACGCCTAAGCCTAAACGGGCGGCAATAAAACGGTTCAACACCTGCATCAGCGCTTCGCTGGCGGATGCCGTACCGGAGGTCTGCGCTGTTGCCGGCGCGGTGTCAGACGCGGCCGGCAGGCTGATGCTGAGCACCTGCAGTGGTTTACCGCTGGGTGTGTTGGCGTCGGGCAGTTGCAGAACCAACCGGCTGCCGGCTGGTAAATCCTGTTCGCTGAGCACCTGCAGCTGCTGGCCTTGAGCCGAGGTCAGGGTCAGGCGGAAACCCTCGGGCTGGCGCTGGCTGCTGCTGACCTGCAGTTCCATGGTGCTGGCCGGCTGACCACGGCCATCAGACACTGCACTGCTGGCCGGGGCAGTGGCGGGTCGGGCCAGCGCAGCTTTCACTGCCGCGGCGGAGATAAGCGGAACGGAATCAGGGATCATAATGTTGATGTCGGCCAAGGTTTACCCATCTTTACCCATGTTAGTTTCAGGCCGTTCCTCGCGACAGTGGGTTTTTGTATATAATGCGGCGGAATTTTGTCATTAAGGCTCATCATGACTGCCCGTTACGGCCATTCATCCGTTGTATTAGAAGCCCGGCAGCTGCGTTGCGAACGCGACGACCGGGTGCTGTTCGATGGGCTGGATGTGCAGGTTTACAATGGTGACCTGCTGCAGCTGGCCGGCCCCAACGGTGCCGGTAAAACCACGCTGTTGCGCCTGCTGGCCGGTCTGAACCGCGATTACAGCGGTGACCTGCTCTGGCACGGCCAGGACTTATACGCCGATTTTCCCGCCTATGCCGCGCAACGTTTGTATCAGGGCCATCTGGCCGCCATTAAAAAAGCCTTAACACCACTGGAAAACCTGCGCTGGCTGGTCAGCAGCTGGGCCGTCAATGATGATGCCCTGTGGACGGCGCTGGATGAAGTGGAGCTGGGCGGCTACGAAGAAACCCCCTGTCAGCAGTTATCCGCCGGTCAGCAGCGCCGCGTGGCCTTAGCCCGTTTGTGTATTGCGCCTGCCCCTTTGTGGATACTGGACGAACCCTTCACGGCGTTGGATAAAGCCGGGGTGCAGTGGCTGGAAGGCAAACTGCAGCAGCAGGTAGAGGCCGGCGGGGCGGTGGTGATTACCAGCCACCATGCGCTGGAAAATATCGGTAACCTGCAGCGGCTGGAGCTGGGGAGTCACAAAGTATGAGCCTGGTGACAGCCACCATTAAACGCGATTTACTGCTGGCCGCACGCAATGCCGGTGAATGGCTTAACCCGCTGATGTTTTTTTTAATGGTGGCGGCGTTGTTTCCGCTGGCCGTTGACCCGGACCCGAAATTTTTAAGCAAAATCGCCGGTGGAGTGATCTGGGTGGCCGCCTTGCTGGCCACGCTGTTGTCCTTGGATGCTTTGTATAAAGCCGATGTCGAAGATGGCTCGCTGGAACAATGGCTGGCGTCGGGGGAATCCCTGTACGCCATGGCGCTGGGGAAGGCGCTGGTGCATTGGTGTATCAGCGGTTTACCGCTTACCCTGATGGCCCCGGTGCTGGGGCTGATGCTGAATATGCCGGACGAAGCCTATGCCGCGTTGCTGCTGAGTTTATTAATCGGCACGCCGGTGCTCAGTTTGCTGGGTGCGGTGGGGGCGGCGCTAACCGCCGGGGTGCGCAGTGGCGGCTTGTTGCTGAGCCTGCTGATTCTGCCCCTTTACATTCCGGTACTTATCTTTGCAGCCAGTGCGGTTTACCACGCCGGCATTGGCATGGATTATAACGGCCAGCTCGGGTTCCTCGGGGCACTGCTGGCGTTGGCGTTGTGTCTGACCCCCTTTGCGGCCAGTGCGGCGCTCAAACTTAACTTATCGCGGTAGTGTGTTTATGTGGCAGTGGCTGAAACAGCTGTATCACCGTCTGGGGTCTCCGAAGTGGTTTTATGACATTACCGGGCGCTGGATTCCCTGGCTGGCCGGATTGTCGGCGGTCGGCACCATCATTGGCTTAATCTGGGGCCTGGCCTATGCGCCGGCCGATTACCTGCAGGGCAACAGCTTCCGCATTATTTATATCCATGTGCCGGCGGCCCTGCTGGCCCAGAGCGCCTATATGATGATGGCGGTGGCCGGGGCGGTGTACCTGATCTGGAAAATGAAAATGGCCGCCTGGGTGGCTAAAGTCATTGCGCCGGTGGGCGCCAGCTTTTGTTTGATTGCCTTGTTGACCGGCGCCATCTGGGGCAAGCCGACCTGGGGCACCTGGTGGGTGTGGGATGCGCGCTTAACCTCGATGCTGTTGTTGTTGTTTCTGTACTTTGGCGTTATCGCCCTGCAGAAAGCCATGGACTCAGAAGAAAGTGGCTTTAAAGCCGCCGCCATTCTGGCGCTGGTGGGCTTAGTGAACATTCCCATCATTAAATATTCGGTGGAGTGGTGGAATACCCTGCATCAACCGGCGACGCTGAAGCTGACCGAAAAGCCCAGCATGCACCCGGATATGCTGATTCCGCTGCTGATTATGATTGTCACCACTTACCTGTTTTTTGCCTTACTGGTGATTCTGCGCACCCGTAATGAAATTTTATGGCATGAACGCAAACGCAGCTGGGTTAAAGAGATTCTGGAGCGCTGATGCATTTCGACAGTTTTACCGCCTTTCTGGCCATGGGGAATCACGGTTTTTACGTGTGGTTGTCTTACGGCCTGACCGCCCTGATTGTGATCTGGAACCTGTTGCTGCCTGGTCTGCAACGTCGTCGTTTACTGAAACAGCAGGCCCAGCGTCTGCGTCGGGAGAAAAACCATGCACCCACAGCGTAAAAAACGTCTGCTGCTTATTTTGTTTCTGGTGGCCGGGGTGGGTACCGCCGTGGGCCTGATGACCTATTCCCTCAGTCAGAACATCAACCTGTTTATGACCCCCACGCAATTTGCCGATGGCGACGTACCGGTGGGTAAAACGGTGCGTGCCGGTGGCCTGGTGGTGGCCGGCAGTGTAGTGCGTTCCGATCAGGGCCTGGGTGCTACCTTCGCAGTAACCGATGGCATGGCCGAAGTGACCATTCGTTACGAAGGCATCCTGCCCGATCTGTTCCGTGAAGGGCAGGGCATTGTGGCGCTGGGTCAGTTAGGCGCCGATGGCGTCTTTGAGGCCTCAGAAGTGCTGGCCAAGCACGACGAAAACTACATGCCGCCAGAGGTGCAGGAAGCACTGGATAAAGCCCATCAGGACGGTAAAGAAGCTCTGAAATCGGCGAGGTACTGAGATGCAACCGCTGATTCCTGAATTTGGCCAGCTGGCGCTGATTCTGGCGCTGGTGGCGGCGACGCTGCAGTTTCTGGTGCCGGTTACCGGTTTGCGCCTGCGCCAGGATTGGCTGATGGCGTATGCCCGGCCGCTGGCCAACGCCCAGGCGGTGTTTCTGCTGCTCAGCCTGCTGGCGCTGACCTACGCCTTTGTGGTGGATGATTTTTCCGTGGTCTATGTGGCCAGTAACAGCAACACCGCGCTGCCCACGCCCTATAAAATCAGCGCCGTGTGGGGCGCGCACGAAGGCTCGTTATTGCTGTGGGTAACCATGCTGGGCGGCTGGAGTGCCGCCGTAGCGTTGTTCAGCCGCAGCCTGCCGCTGGATATGGTGGCCCGGGTGCTGTCCATTATGGCGCTGGTGTCCATCGGCTTTATCCTGTTTACCCTGGAAACGTCCAATCCCTTTGAACGGCATCTGCCCTCCGCACCGGTGGAAGGCGCTGACCTGAACCCGCTGCTGCAGGATTTCGGCTTAATCGTGCATCCGCCCACGCTCTATATGGGTTATGTGGGGTTGTCGGTGGTGTTTGCCTTTGCCCTGGCCGCCTTGTTGGGCGGTCGTCTGGATGCCGCCTGGGCCCGCTGGTCGCGGCCCTGGACCACCACCGCCTGGGTGTTTCTGACCATTGGTATCGCCCTGGGCAGCTGGTGGGCCTATTACGAACTGGGCTGGGGTGGCTGGTGGTTCTGGGATCCGGTGGAAAACGCTTCCTTAATGCCCTGGCTGGTGGCTACTGCGTTGATGCATTCGCTGGCGGTCACGGAAAAACGCGGCCTGTTCAAAAGCTGGACCGTGCTGCTGGCCATTTTTGCCTTCTCACTGAGTTTGCTCGGTACCTTCCTGGTGCGCTCTGGTGTGC
>JAEWQT010000282.1 GCA_023399105.1 Pseudomonadota bacterium
TTGTTGCCGCACCGGCCCAATTATGTGCTGCCGTTAACCTGGCAATCGTCTCCCAGTGACCGGGAAGTGGATAAATTGCTGCAGAATATTACCGGTGACCCCACGGCCAGTCGCGGTGATGAGGGCAATGATCATCTGGAAGCGGTCTTTCAGCTGAGCATTAAATACCAGTTGGCCAGTGATATTATTGGTAAGCACAGCCGCATTGATGTGGCTTATACCAACCGGTCCTTCTGGCAGGCGTACAACGAAGATATTTCCCGCCCGTTCCGGGAAACCAACCATGAACCCGAACTGATTTTTTCCTGGCAAACGCGCAATAAATACGTCGATTATTTTTCCCTGGCGTTAAATCATCAGTCTAATGGTCAGACCAGCAGCTTATCGCGCAGCTGGAATCGGGTGATTTTTGAAGCCGGTTCAGTTACCCGGCAAGGCATTATCAGTGCCAAACTCTGGTGGCGGATGCCGGAAAAAAGTGGTGCTGATCCGTTAGACCCAACCGATGATGATAATCCGCGTATTGAACATTACATGGGGCCAGGGGAGCTGCGTTATCTGTATCCTTATGGTCAGCACAACTTAACAGTGATGCTGCGCAATAACTTTAAATGGGACGACAATCGCGGAGCTATTGAGCTGGGCTGGACCTTTCCGCTGACCAAGCGGATTAAAGGCTATGTGCATTATTTCAACGGCTATGGCGAAAGCCTGATTGATTACGACCGTCATCAGCAGCGCTTTGGTGTGGGCGTGTCGTTAAGCGATTGGCTGTAACAACACGCCTGGCCGGCAAGGTTATTCAACAATAAATTTTTCGACGGTCTGGTTCAGACGGCTGGCCAGCTTCGCCAGCACCCGGCTGGCTTCGGCGGCCTGGCTGGCTTGTTCATGGCTGGTGGCGGCCAGTTCATTAACGGTAAGAATATTACGGTTAATTTCTTCGGCCGCGTAGCTTTGCTCTTCGGCAGCAGTCGCAATCTGGGTATTCAGATCGTTAATGCTGCTGATGTTGCTGTAAATGCTTTCCAGTGCGCTGCTGGTTTCACTGACTTTACGGATACCGACTTCGGCGCGGTCACGGGATTTTAAGACCGTGGCTACCACATCGGCAGTGCCTTTATTGAATTCACTGATATTACTGCGAATGGATTCGGTGGATACCTGGGTGCGGCTGGCCAGGGTACGGACTTCATCGGCCACCACCGCAAAGCCGCGGCCTTGCTCACCGGCGCGGGCGGCTTCAATCGCCGCATTCAGCGCCAGTAAATTGGTTTGCTCGGCAATGGCACTGATTTCACCCAGAATTTCGCCGATCTTCTGGCTGTCTTTCTGTAACCGTGTAATGGCTTGAGTAGCCTGCAGAATTTCAGTATTCAGCGTCTCAATTTCGCTGCGGGCATCGCTGGCTATGCTGCGGCTTTGAGTGACTTCATGATGAATTTCGCTGACGGCGCTGGCCGCCTGGCCGGCATTGTTGGCAATGTTCTGAATGGTGGATGTCATTTCCGTCATGGCGGTTACGGCTTGCGACACTTCATCCTGCTGCTGGTGACTGGCGTCACCAACGGCTTTGGTGATGGCCGACATTTCTTCTGAAGCGGAGGCCACTTCGGTGGCACCGGCCTGCACCTGTGCCACGGTTTCGCGCAAGGTGGTAATCAGGCGGTCAAATGATGACGACAGCATGCCAATTTCATCAGCGGATTTGTGGTTGATTAAATGGGTTAAGTCCAGATCGCGGGCAATATGGCCGATTTTTTCGGTGATGCTTTGTACCGGCAGATAAATCGCGCGGGAAACCAGAATGGTCAGGCCGGTAATAATGGCGAAGGTGAGCAGAATACTGATCCCCAGCGTCAGGTACACGCTTTGCGTTAACGCCTGCAGTTCCGTATCCAGTTGTTCGCGCAGCTGTTTAAAAATGCTGTCAGTCTGATGGATGGTGTCGCGCATTTCACCCTGAATGCCTTCATTTTTCTTCAGGCCCATTTCCTGCTGCGCGTTGACCAGCTGCAGAAAACGGTTTTTATACTGTTCTAATAACGCTTCTGCCCGGGTGGTATCGTCTTTCTGCTGATTCAGGATTAACGCCGACCGCAGGGGTTCAATGCCCTCGTTAAAACGCTGCACATACACAGGATCGAGGCGCAACATAAAATCTTTTTCGTGCCGGCGCAGCATCAGCATGTGATAGAGCACATCGTAGGCCTGGGACGCTTCCGCCATTTCTTCAAGGCTGTGTACGGCCTTGCGTAATTCGCCATAGAGACCCGATTTCGGGTCCAGACCAATGGTTTCCTGCAACTCGGTAAGGGCAATAAAGCTGTCGTGATAGCGCTGGGTGTGTTGCTGCAGTTCGCCGGTCAGTCGGGCATCAATCCCCAGTTGTTGCAAGGCCGAAGTTAATGCGCTGGTATTATCCTGCAGTTACTGGAAATGATTGCGGAACTGGTCGCGGTAACTCAGTTCCAGTCGAATGACAAAATCTTTTTCGTCACGGCGCAGCAGCAGGATGTTGTTATCAAGGGTTTGCAGTTGCTGTTGGGCACTGGCCAGTTGGTTCAGCTTGGCAAATTGTTGTAATCCCAGCAGGACGGTTGCCAGTAAGCCGACAATAACCAACGTGAGAATCAGGCTGTGTTTATGACGGATACTCAGATTATTCAGGTTCATGGTGTTTGGTTTTGGTGTCGGGAAATGTGGTTAAAGAATAGAGCAGAAGTCTTAAACAGCCACCCGGCGGATGGTTAAAATCCCAATTTTGCCACCACGGCCTGTGGCTCGATGTGCAGCGACTTCAGCATCATTCGCGCCATCCCTTCCTGCATGTTGCTGTCTTTCAATGTGTAGACCGGCTGGCCGGTAAAGGCCGGCGCCAGCAGGTTCTGGGCCAGATTCTGTAATTGCGGCTGCAATGCAGGCGCCAGGCCCTCAATATGCAGTTCCGTCACCCGCGGATCATCAATGTAAAAGCTGTAGTCACTGCGCTGATAACGCAGCTGGCCGTCAACCGTAATCCAGCCATCACCGGCAAACCCGAAGGCGGTGTTTACCGCGACCCGGGTGCGGATGCTCAGACGTTGTTGCGGCTCCAGCAGGGTCAGTAACGGCTCACTCAGGCTGAGGCTGTAGAGGCTGTGCTGTTGATGAATGGGCAGGCGGCGATCCAGTTCCTGCTGCAATTGCTGGCGGCTGAAGCGGATGTCTTGCGCCATTGCGGTGTTGCTTAACATCAGGCTGGCCAGCAGCAACAGCAGTGTTTTTGGTAGGGTTATGTTCATGAGCGCAGTTTCCGTAGGCGGCGGTTAATCTGCCATTGCCACAGCCCGGCCAGCAGGCCGGCACTGATGTATTGGGTCAGGTTGTAGATAACCACGGACAGGTTGGCCAGCAGGGCACCGGTCTGAAATACCAGCGCCATGGCGCTGCTGTTTTGTTGCAGTCCGACGCTTAAGGCAATGGTGCGGGCTTCGGCCTCGGTATGGCCATTCCAGCGTGGCAGGGCGTAAGCCAGGGCTAAGACCAGCAGGTTATACAGTACCACCGCAGCGACCACGGAGGCTGTGACCGCGCCGCTCATGGCCAGTTCCATACGACCATTGGCAACCGTAATGGCAATCACCAACAGCATCAGCAGGCTGATTATGGTGTCCATCTGCGGTTGCAGGCTTTTGCTGACGGCGGGAATAAAACGGTGGCAGAGCATGCCGGCCAGCAACGGCAACAGCATCAGAGTAACAATGTTCTGCAGCATGGTCGCGGTGGCTACGGGCAGATCGCTGCCGGTAAAAAAGCTGATCATCCAGGGCGCGTGAACAATGCTGAGCAGGGCACTGAACAGGCTGAGGCAAAATGCTAAGGCAATATCGCCACGGGCCAGGAAGGTAAAGGCGGGGGCGGCGATGGCGCCAGCACAGGCTCCGGTAATAATAAGACCCAGGGTCAGGTCGGTATTCAGTTGCAGC
>JAEWQT010000316.1 GCA_023399105.1 Pseudomonadota bacterium
CGCCGCCGACCTACTCGGCAGTGGTTTAACCGACGCCGGCAGCCGTATCCGCTGGCGCTTATTGCTGGTGGGTGAACAAGACGCGTTGCAGCAGTTCCAGCAGCAACTCACACTCGAACCCAATCAGCGCTGGCAATCGCTGGAAGACAGCAGCGAAGCGGTGGCCGAGCGGCTGGGGAAAGCGCGCCGTTATCTGGGGCTGGCGGCCTTGCTGGCGGTGGTGCTGGCCAGTGTGGCGGTGGCCATCAGTGCGCAGCGCTATGCCATGCGCCATTACGATATCAGTGCGCTGATGCGTACCTTTGGGTTAGCGCGCCGGCAGGTCTTCCGTATTTATGCTTTCCAGTTGCTGCAGCTGGGTGTGCTGGCGACGGCCACGGGTTTACTGCTGGCGTCGGCCTTGCAGGCCGGTTTGCTGGCGATTCTGGGCGATCTGGTGCCCGATCCGTTGCCTGAAGCGCCGCTGTCGGCCTGGCTGTTAGGAGCCAGCAGCGGTTTGCTGACCCTGCTCGGTTTTGCCTTGCCCTACATTATGCCGTTGGCGCGGGTGACACCGCTGCGGGTGCTGCGCCGTGATATTACCCCGGTGCCGCTGGCCGGCTGGCTGATTACCGCCGTGGCATTGGCGGCGTTAACCCTGTTGCTGTGGTTGTTTACCGGCGATCTGGCGTTAAGCGCCGGCGTGATGGGCGGTGGCAGTGTGCTGTTGCTGGTGATGCTGGTGGGACTGCATGGGCTGATCCGCGTGCTGCGCCGGCAGCTGGCCGGGCGCAATCTGCCGCTGGTGTGGCGCTTTGCCTGGCAACACATCAGCCGCAACAGCCGCCAGAGTGCCGGCCAGATTCTGGCCTTCGCGTTAACCATGATGGTGATGCTGCTGATCGGCACTTTGCGTACTGACCTGCTGGCCGACTGGCAGGCCAGCATGCCGGCCGATGCGCCCAATGTGTTCACCATCAATCTGCAGCCCTATGAGCTGGAGGATTTCCGCACAGCACTGGCGCAGCACGATGTTCGCCCGCAGAAACTCTACCCCACGGTACCGGGACGCTTGCTGAGCATTAACGGCGAACCCTTGCAGGGCGAGGCGGCGGAAGACTCGTCGGTGAACCGCGATCTGGTACTGACAGCCGATACCGAGTTACCCGCGTCGAATGCCGTAGTAGCCGGTGACTGGGCGGCGCAGCAACAGCCGGGGCAGCTATCCATTGAAGAACGGCTGGCCGGCCGCTTAGGGGTGGAGCTGGGCGATGTGCTCAGCTTCCGCGCCGCCGGGGTGGATTTCAGCGCCACCGTCAGCAGCATCCGCACGGTGGACTGGGGTTCGATGCAGCCCAACTTCTTTATGATTTTTTCCCCCAATGTGCTGGACGGCCTGCCGGCCAACTACCTCACCAGTTTCTACCTGCCGCCCGGGCAGCAAACGGCGTTAACGGCGCTGATCCGCCAGTTCCCGGCCGCCACCTTTATGGATGTGCGGGCGATTCTGGGTCAGATTCAGACCTTACTGGAGCAGGTGACGCTGGCGATTGAGCTGATTCTGCTGTTTGTGTTGCTGGCGGCGCTGCTGGTGATGCTGGCCTCGCTGGTGGCGGCTTTGCCGGAGCGGCTGCGCGAAGGTGCGGTGCTGCGGACGCTGGGTGGCAGTTCGGCCTTGCTGCGGCGCTCGCAGATCGGTGAATTCACCCTGCTGGGGCTGGCAGCGGTGCTGCTGGCGCTGCTCGGTACCGAGCTGGTGCGCTATGTGCTGTATCACACCTTGCTGGATATTCCCTGGTACAGCCTGGGCTGGATCTGGCTGTGGCTGCCGCCGCTGGCGGTGCTGTTGTTGGCGGTGCCGGGCATGTTGTTGTTGCGCCGCACCACCCAGGTAGCACCATTGCGGGTATTGCGGGAACTAGCTGAGTAACGGGTGGCATAACCGGCGAATTGTTATAAAGTAACGCACTTTCCCTTTCGGACGGCGTTATGATCCGCACCCATTTAATTACCGGTTTCCTTGGCGTTGGCAAAACCACCGCCATTCTGCACCTGCTGCAACACAAGCCGGCCCATGAAAAATGGGCCGTGCTGGTGAATGAGTTTGGCGAAGTCGGCGTCGATGGCGCCATTCTGGCGGCGCAGGGCGCGGTGGTGAAAGAAGTGCCGGGCGGCTGCCTGTGCTGTGTCTCCGGTCTGCCGTTTCAGATGGGCCTGAACATGCTGATTGCCCGGGAAAAGCCCGATGTGCTGTTAATCGAGCCCACCGGGCTTGGTCATCCGCGTAATATCCTCAATACCCTGCGCAACGAACATTACCGCGACATCCTCAGCATCGGCGCGGCGCTGTGCATTCTCGATCCGCGTCATCTGCTCAGCCCGCGTTACACCGATAATGATGTGTACGCCGATCAGATTCAGCTGGCCGATGTTCTGGTGGCGAATAAAACCGACCTCTGTGGTGAATCTGAACGCGCTGCGTTTGAGCAGTTGCTGGCCGACGCGCAACCGCTCAAAAGCGGCTCGGCCTGGGTAACGCAGGGGCAGCTGACCCCGGAATTGCTGTTGTTGCCGGCCGATCCGCCGCGGCTGGCGCTGCACCCGGATGCTCACGCCCATCACCGCAAAGCATCCCTGCCGCTGGTGTTGCCGCTGGCAGCTGGTGAAACCTGCCGCCGGTTGCAGAATCAGGGCCAGGGCTATTATTCGCTGGGCTGGCTGCTGCGCGGTGATCTGGTATTTTCAGCCCGCGCGCTGCGCAACTGGCTCGGCAGTCTGGACATCGAACGGGCCAAAGGGATTGTGGCGACCGATGAAGGCCCGCTGGTGCTGAATATGCGGGATGGCGTGCTCAGTGATATGCCAACCCGCCAGCCGGAAGAGGGCCGTATCGAACTCATTGATGCGCAGCCGCTGGCGGTCGACCTGTTGGAACAGGCGATGCTGGCCTGCCGGCTGGAAGAGTAAAGTGCATCCCTGCAACCCTCGCTCCATCCGGGTGCCCGTTGCCGGCTAAGCCGGCTTCCCTGAGGCGGGTAAAGGCCTCAGCCTAAGCGGCTGAGCAGGGCAAACTCATGTACCAGCGCCCGCAGTCGCAGCCCGCGCCCCGGTTGTTCGCGGTACAGGTGGCTGAGCACAAAAAAGGGCTGGTACAGATAATCAAGACACAGCTGCCGCCAGGTGGAGGGCAGGCTGGTGTTCAGCGCGGCATCGCGCAAGGTGTTGTACAGCCGGGTCAGCCAGCTTTCCTGCAGGGCCGTCAGTTGCCGTTGGCCCGCTGTGCAGGCCATTTCCAGCCCCAGATCCAGATACTCATTCAGCCAGTCGGCGTGCAGCTCCAGCCCTTTATGGCTGCGTATTTGTTGCTCCAGTTGTTCCAGCTGTTGGACCACCGGCAACGGTGCGGCAGCGGGTAGCAGACTCAGGTGGCGCGCAGTAGTGGGGCTGTGGGGTAGTACCGACTGCGGCGGAATGCGGGCCAATTGCAGCATGATGACTCTCCTTGGGAGTGGCGGCGCTGATAGAAAATCAACATAATGATAATTATTATCATTTGCAAGCGTTTTAATGGTGACTGCGTTAGCCTGTTGCGGAGCGAACTCCGTTATAATCTCCGCCTTTTTCCGCCAGGACAGATGTATGCAGGTGCTGATCATTTTTAACCCCACCGCCGGTACTGCCAGCCAGCAGCTGATTGACGCCATTGATCAGCGCCTGCAACAGGCGGGGGTGGCGGTGCAACGCTACGCCACCCGCCATGCCGGTGACGCCATGGACTATCTGGCGGCTTATGACGGTGAGCTGGATGTGGTAGCCGCTGCCGGAGGTGACGGCACCCTGAACGAAGTAGTGAATGGCATGCGCCAGCACGATAACCAGAGCTGGCGGCTGGCCATTATTCCCACCGGTACCACCAATGTGCTGGCCACCGAACTGGGTATTCGCCGGCGCGCCGGGGCGCTGGCGCAGATGATTCTGCATGGCCGCGAGCAAGCGCTGTATCCGGGCCGTATTAACGGCCGCCGTTTTCTGCTGATGGCTGGGGTGGGTTACGACGCCTGGGTGGTGGACAAGGTCGATCTGGCGCTGAAAAAGAAAGCCGGCAAACTCGCCTATGTAAAATCCATGCTGCAGCAGCTGCGCCATTTCGGCCGTAAACAATACCGCCTGCAGGTAGACGGTGTGCCCTATAGCGCCAGCTCGGTGGTGATGACCAACGGCCGTTGTTACGGCGGTTCTTTTATCATTTCCCGTCAGGCAGACCTGCGCGCTCCGACCACCCAGGTACTGATGATGAACGGCCGCAGCCCCTGGGCGCTGTTGCTGTCGTTGCTGGGCTTGCCGCTGGGGCTGATGGAAAAAATGCCCGGCATTGTGTCGGTGCCGGCGCGGCGCGTTGACGTTGAATTGGTGGGAGAGCAGGCCGAACCGGAACCGGTACAGGCCGATGGTGATTCGCTGGCCCAATTGCCGCTGCAGCTGGTGATGGAAGAGCAGCCGTTACGGGTGCTGGTGCCTTAAGTTCATTGTACTTGAGCCATTCCGTCCGTTGTCTCTGCAACTCGCCGTGAACCCATCCTTGGGGGCTCGAGCGCGCCATCCATGGCGCACACGGTTGCATCAACAACAGACGAAAAGGCTCGGAATTCAGGCCAATTGAAAGCAGAAATGGCGCTCACCGCCAGTCGAAGGGTTTTTCTTCACCACGGATCAGTTTGATCCAGCCGCCAGGGCTTTCTTCGCCTTCGGCTTCCTGCCAGCCACTGTCGGAACAGCGCACTTCCACGCCTAAGGCGGCATGCGCGGCGCGGCCGCAATCGAGGTCGGTGGCCCAGGGCGTGTGGTTTTGCTTAAACCACAGACTGGCGAAATTTTTCTCCGCTTGCGGATTAAAAAACACATCCATGGTCTCGCCGTTATAGCCACAGCGCCAGTGCTGGGCAGACAGTGCCAGCACGGGTTCTCCCAGCGCTTGCTGCAGCCATTGCTGCACCTCCGCGGCGCTGGCTTTCATCAGATAAATTTCAAGATCGGGAAATCGTTCAGTCATCGCGGCGGCCTAATGTCAGGATGCGTAACACACTGAGCGCAATATACCCGAGCGTGGCACAAACACCACCGCCCACGGCCAGCACCAGCCCCAATAAACTCAGTAATTCCTGCTGCAATGACGGTAAAAACCACTTTTGCGCCAGCACAATCAGCCCCATGCCGGCAAAAAAAATCGCCGCGCCGATCACAAACAAACGCAGATTTTCGCGTTCTTTTTGCGCCCGTTGCACCAGCCACTGGCGCAGGCGGTTAAAACGGTTGGCGTTGGTCATTGTGGAGTCCAGCAGTGCATAAAGCCGGCAGCATAACAAAAAAGCAACAACAGTCTGTAGCCTAAGGCAGGGCAGACCCGGCGGGTTATTTCTGGTAAAAAAGCCCGGCTATTTCAATAAAAGGAAAACACCATGAGCAGTATCTGGTTTGCCACCCCCGACATCGCCGACATGAACCGTCAGATGCAGAACACCGCCTGCAGCAACCTGGGCATTGAAATTACCGAAACCGGTGATGACTGGGTGAAAGGCACTATGCCGGCCGATGAGCGTACCTTTCAGCCGGTGGGGCTGGTGCACGGCGGCGCCAATGTATTGTTTGCCGAAACCCTCGGCAGCATGGCTGCCAATTTGTGTCTGGATAACAGCAAAGAATACGCGGTGGGTCAGGAAATCAATGCCAACCACTTGCGTGGCGTGCGTTCCGGCACCTTAACCGGCGTAGCCAAACTGGTGCACAAAGGCCGCACGTCGCAGGTGTGGGAGATTCGCATCGTCAATGACGAAGACAAACTCAGCTGTATCTCGCGCTTAACCATGGCGGTGATTCCGGCCCGCTGAGGCATCCGGCTTGGTCATCGGCCCGCAGCGGGGTAACCTGCTGCGGTGATTCCACAGGACCGCATTATGGCCAACCTTACCGGGCAGGAATTTGTTCCCTGCGTCTGTTTTATTCTGCTGCGTGATGGCTGTGTGCTGCTGGAGCAGCGCCGCGCCGATAAAAGCACCGACCCAGGCCGCATTATGATTCCGGGCGGCCATATCGAAGCCGGCGAATCCCAGCTGCAGGCGCTGCAGCGTGAGCTGGCCGAAGAGCTGGGCCTGCAGGCGCTGCAGCCGCGCTACGTCTGTTCGTTATTACATCCCACCTCGGAACTGCAGTTGCTGCACTACTACCTGATCACCGACTGGCAGGGCGAACTGTGCGCCCACGAAGCCGAGCGGGTGTTCTGGCACCCCATCAACGAACTGGCCGGGCTGGATTTGTGCCCGGACGACATCGCCATTGCCGAAGCACGGAGGCTGTATCTGTGAATACCTTGCCCTTACCCACCCTGGCATTTTTTACCCCGGCGCAGTTACGCAGTAGCGGTCAGGGGCTGAGGGTTATTTATGGGCAGGCTCCCGGCCCCTTTGGCCAGCTGTTTGTTGCCACACTGAATAACGAGGTGATCCGCAGCGCTTTTGGTGAGGGTGAGGTGGAGCTTCAGCAGTTGCAGCAGCAGTGGCCACAGGCGCACTGGCAGCGCGATGACCGCGTTGCTGCCGGCGTTGTGCAAGCCCTGTGGGGCAGCGACAGCAGCAGAGCGCTTGCTGCCCGGGTGGGCGGCACGGCGTTTCAGCAAGCGGTGTGGCAGGCCTTGCTGGGCATTCCGTTGGGCGCAACCTGTTCCTATCAGCAGCTTGCCGTTGCCATCGGTAAACCCGGCGCGGCGCAGGCGGTGGGTAATGCCGTGGGTGCCAATCCGCTGGCCGGTATTATTCCCTGCCATCGGGTGCTGCCGCAGCGTGGCGGGCTGGGTGGCTTTCGCTGGGGGGTAAGCATCAAACAGCAGCTGCTGGACTGGGAAGCCAGGCAACACCGCTCAGATTAACCCGGGGTTGGGCCGCACAAAAAACCAACACCCGCCGTCAGCCCGCATTAACTGGCGCATTGGTCTGGTTGTCGTCAACTTATCCCAAAAGTTATCCACAGAATCTGTGGATGTAATGCTCTCTTTGTCCCCATGCTGCGAAAAACTTTTTACGCTTTGTAGGTATTTTTTGAATTGGCAAGACTTGCACGCAAATTTTTTCTGTGAATCCTTGGTGTTAGCGCTGAGCCTTGAAAAATAAGGGTTTTTTCGTAATTTTTGATGTTGGTGAAAAAATACCCGGTTTTTACCAAAGGGCGTAAGCATGGGCTTCAGGACAGTTCTCAAAAGAATATTCACAGAATTATCCACAGAATCTGTGTGTAACTTCAGGGTTGACAGAAGCAACTTATGCACAAAATGCCGCTGACTGCTTGACGGCGTTATTGGTCTTATGTTTTGCGCGGATTAGCGGCCAAAAAAAAGGCACAACGCCCTCACGCTGTGCCTTAGGGAGCCTCTGAATGCTGCGGTGGCATTTGACCAAAACACCGCAGCGGGAAATTGTTGCCCTCACAACAACCTCATACCTGCAGCATAAGCTCAGCCTTTTGAGTTGTCGCTGTGACAGGATGTCGCACCGGCAGCCCGGCCGCTGCTTAGCGGCCGAAAAAGAAGACGGCGGATTTGTGCCGGATTTCGTCCAGATAGTGAAAAACAAATTCGATTTTTTCTCTGCCATGGCCGTTGTTGGCGGCGCTGTCGGTGCAGACCCGGAATGACTGCCATTGAGCATGGAACTGTTGTACATCAACGGGCGTTGGCCCCTCAATTTCATAC
>JAEWQT010000322.1 GCA_023399105.1 Pseudomonadota bacterium
TGTTCGTTGTTGTCGAAGCGTTTTTTCAGGCTGTCGGCCAGTTGCTGTTCGCGTTTCAGCGCGGCGCGGGCTTCCTCCAGCAAGCGTTTCTGCTCCGCCACGTCGCGACGGAACGCCGCTTCGCGGGCTTTATCCTGGTCGCTTTCAGCACGCTGATAGTTGCCGATCTGTTGCAGCAGATTAGCCAGCGGATCGGGCTTGGCAGCCGGTGCATTGTCTTCTGCCAGAGCCAGCGGGCTGATCAGGGCAGCACTCAGTAATAAGGTGCGGGGGTATTTAAACAGGTTCATCAGGAGGCCTCCCCGCTCAGTGATGCCGGTGTCGGCAGCGGCACCACCAGCATTTCCGGTGCGGCGGTTTGCTGGGCTACTTTTAATGCTTTGCGCAGATCGCGCAGGTAGCCATCATCCAGCGCCAGCCATTGCTGTTGCGGGTGCCAGACCCAGGCCTGAGTGCCGTCATTACTGAGGCGGTACAGGGCCAGGCGACCAATGCGCAGGAAATCATAGGACACCCCGTCCAGCTGGGCGCGGTAGGCTTCAATATTGCGGCCGTAATCCACTTCGATCTGGTAGGCCTCGAGCACGCGACGGAATTTTTCCGACACCGTTACATCGGCGCGCAGCAGTACGTCCTGAAGCAGGGCCAGACGGGCACCGCGTTCCTGTGTCAGAAAGGGCGTATCCAGCTGCACAAACTGCTCCAGGGAATCCAGCATGCGGCTCATCAGCGGCAGAATGCCGCGTTCGGTGCGCTCAATTTCCAGAATTTGCCGCGCCAGTGAGGCCAGTTCTTCTTCCTGGCTGTTCACAATGGCGGTCATCTGCCGGTTGTACAGAGCCAGCTGGTCTGTTTCAGCCCGCAGTTGCCGGTATTCGTTCAGCAGTTGCTGCGCCTGATCGTCCAATTGCTCGACTTTTTGCTGGGACTGGCGGCCGCTCTGGTCGGTCGCCGTGATCTGCTGCTGGGCAGAGGTGAGTGGATCAGCCTGCACGCCAAGGCTGAACAGCAGCCCGGCCACAGCAAAACGTTTGATGGTCACAGTGGTTTCCCTGTCGGTGTTACAAAACAGGCCGGCATTATGCCGGCCTGTTGGTGGTTAATCAATAATCGTTCGCAACAAATCCCAGCTTTTCCGCCAGCGCTTCCGTGCCCCTGGGCGCCAGTACGGCACGATGGCCAGCCTGATCGCGCAGATACTGCGCCGCCGCCCGCTGTACATCGGCCCAACGGGTGCGCAACAAGCCTTCGCGGAACTGCTGGCGCAGCAACCGACTGCGGCCACTGCGGTCCAGATGGAAGAACTGCTTGGCTTCGCCAGCCGGTGACCCCGGGCGGTCCATGCTGCCGATCAGCCCCAGCACAGCCTGCTCAACCAGATCGTCGCCCGCCGGGCGCTGCAGCACCCAGTCAACAGACGCGGCAAAATCGGCAAAGGTACCTTCCACCCGCGGATCGCGGTAGGAATAAAACTTAAAGCAACCCAGTGCCGAATCCTGGGTGGCGCCGGCACCATAAGCACCGCCTTTTTCGCGGATGGCGGTGTGCAGGAAAGCATTGCGCAAGACGCCGGCCAGCACCGCCAGCACCGGCGCATCCGGGTGTTCCATGGTAACGGTGGGCAGCGCCCAGGCACAGAAATTCACCTGACTGTCCACCATCCACCAGTTGGGGTTCTGCCCGGTTTGCCAGCTCACCGACTGCGCCGGCGCCACGCCGGCAGCCGGCCAGCAGTGCTGCAGGGAATGACGATGCGCCAGCGCGCCCTGCTCGTCATGCACCAGCAAGGCTTCCTGCGGCAGGCTGAATTGCGCCGCCAGATCCTGCAGCGCCGTACTCAAAAACGCCCCGCCCTGTTGGTGCGCCAGCAGGGCCCGCTCTTTCAGACGTTTAATTTGCGGCAAACCACCCAGTTCATCAGCAATATCAGCGGCCGCATTCAGCGGTGCCGCCGCCAGCGACATGGCCAGGCTGTGACCATTGCCGGTAATGCCCTGCTCGCGGCGCGAGCGCGCCTGGGTTAACAAATCCACCAGCCGGTCGGCTTCACTAAAATCGGCGCTGTTCCAGGTTTCCTGCATCAGGGCGCTGAAGTCGGCCGCTTTGGCGGTCAGCGCCTTACCGGTCATCACCAGATAACCCTGCAGGTTATTGCAGTTATCAACCGCACCTTTGATGCTGGCATAAGCGGTCAGGCTGCCCACGGTGGCGGTTTGTTTCTGCTGCTGGAACAGGTAGTCGTTACCGCCGGCCCCGACTTCGGTCCAGGCCTGGGTAAAAAACGGCAGCCAGGTCAGCTGTTCACGGCTCAGCGCCGGCAAGTCGGCCAGCAGCTGCTGATACAGCAGGCCATTGGTGCCGACCACGTATTCGGTAACCGGCAAGCCTTGCGTATGGTGCGCGGTCGGGGCCACATAGCTGACATCCGGGCGCACATCGGCCAGCGTTACCTGCGGCAGAATGCCGGCATCATCTTCCTGGGCCTGACGTTCTTCCAGGGCCTGCGTGCGCTGCACAATGGCTTGTTTGTCGGCGTCGGTCAGGCGGCTGCGGATGGCTTCCAGCTGCTCCTGCTCCAGTCGTTTGCTCTCCTCTGACAGCTCCGCATCCGGGCGCAGGGTAAAGCGTACGCGGTGGCGGTTATTCAGTAACAGCCGCTGCACGGCTTCCTGCATAAAGCCAGGCTGGCTGGCTTTGGCACGCAATTGTTCCAGCGCCGGATCGAGATTCAGCAGCGCCGCCGGATCGCCGTAATGGGTCGCGGCCGGCAAGGCGTTAAACATCAGCTGCAGGCCGTAGGGGTAATGATCGCCACCGATTTCGCGCTGATGTAATTCCAGCTGATGCAGGGCGGCATCAATCATATCCTGCGGTACACCTTCGTCAGCCACACGTTGCAGAGTGGCCAGAATCAGCTGCTCGACCGCTTCGGCATGCTCCGGCTCGCTGCCTTCCAGGCCACACATAAAGCTCATTTCACGGTTGGAATCTTCCAGCCCACACAGTGGTGACGGCGAACCACCCAGTTCGGTTTCTTCCAGCGCCCGACGCAGTGGCGAGGCACTGTTATCGAGCAATACCTGGCTGACCAGGTGTGCTTCCAGCTGCGCCGCCAGATCGGTGGAGTTACCCAGCAACCAGCCCACCACATGATGGGTGGCGGCGCTCTGATCGTCGCTGTCGAGACCATAACGCTGCTCCACCGCCACCGGCGCCGGATAGCGTTTCTCCGCCGGCACCCGCCATTGCTTGTGCTGTCGCTCAAAGCGGTTAAGGGCCTGGGTTTCCAGCTTCTGGTGCAGTTCTGCCACATCCAGCTTGCCGAAGGTCATAAAGATGGCGTTGGAGGGGTGATAATGACTGCGGTAAAACTCCAGCAGCTGCTCGTAGGTTAAATCGGTAATGGCCGCCGGGTCACCGCCGCTGTTGTAGTGGTAGGTGGTGGTCGGAAACAGATAGCTGCTGATGCCCTGCCACAGCTGGCTGACCGGCGACGACATGGCGCCTTTCATTTCATTGAACACCACGCCTTTGTATTCCAGCGGTGAATCCGGGTTGCCCGGCTCGCTGAATTCAATGCGATGACCTTCCTGAGCGAAATCCAGCTCGTGCAGACGCGAGAAAAACACCGCATCCAGATACACATCGAGCAGATTGTTAAAGTCTTTGTCGTTCTGCGAGGCAAAGGGATAGGCCGTCCAGTCGCTGCTGGTCATGGCGTTCATAAAGGTGTTCAGCGAACGGCGCGTCATCATAAAAAACGGATCACGCACCGGGTACTTTTCGCTGCCGCACAGGGCGGTATGTTCCAGAATGTGCGCCACCCCGGTGGAATCGTGCGGCATGGTGCGCAGTGCCACCAGAAACACCTTTTCATCGTGCTCAGTGGCCAGATGGTAGTGCACAGCACCGGTGGCCAGGTGTTCGTAATGCTGGATTTCAAGGTTCAGTGATTCAACGCGGGTGTTGCCGAGGTGGCGAAACGCAGGGGATGGTGACATACAGCTCTCTGCTTATCCTGATAACGAAAGTTGGGTATGGTAGCAGCTTCGCTGCGCCCTCAACAGGAACCCTATGACTTCTCCAGCCCTTTCCGACTACACCACAGAGTTCCCGGTCAATGACCAATGCCTGTATCTGAACCACGCCGCCGTGGCCCCCTGGCCGGAACGGGCGCGCCTTGCCGTAGCGGACTTTGCTGCTGAAAACACCGCCGTCGGCGCCAGCCACTATCCGCGTTGGCTGGAGATGGAAGCCAGCCTGCGCCGTAACCTGGAAACCCTGCTGGACGCCGAACGCGGCAGCGTGGCGCTGGTAAAAAACACATCAGAAGCGCTGTCCTTTGTCGCCGCTGGCCTTAACTGGCAAGCCGGCGATGCGGTGGTGATCAGCGATCAGGAGTTTCCGTCCAACCGCATCGTGTGGGAATCTCTGCGCCGTCTGGGCGTGCAGGTAGTCGAAGTGCCGTTGCCCTGGCATGACCCGGAAGCGGCTTTGCTGGCCGCCATTGCGCAAAAGCCACGGCTGGTGTCTGTTTCGGCGGTGCAATACGCCAGCGGCCTGACCCTGGATTTGCTGCGCATCGGTGCGGCCTGTCGTGCCAATGGTGTGCTGTTCTGCGTGGATGCCATTCAGGCGGTGGGCGTACTGCCCTTCTCGGTGCGCGCCATTCAGGCCGATTTTGCCATGGCCGATGGCCATAAATGGCTGCTGGGCCCGGAGGGGCTGGGGTTCTTTTATGTGCGCCCGGACATCATGGAGCAACTGCAACCGGTGGAATTCGGCTGGCACATGGTGGCGGATGTGGGCAACTACGACCGCCGCGACTGGTCGCTGGCACCGGACGCGCGCCGTTACGAATGTGGCAGCCCCAATATGCTGGCGGCCGCGGCGCTGAATGCCAGCACCGGATTATTGCTGGAGGTGGGCATGGAACGCGTGGCGACTCAGGCCGTCACCAATGTGCTGTACCTGCGTGAGCTGTTACAGGATATGGGTGCGGTGTGCCTGAACCCCCTGCTGGAACAGCGCCCGTCCGGCATTCTGACGGTGAATTTTATCGGCAAAGACAACGCACAGTTGCATAAGCTGCTGATGCAGGCCGGCGTCATCTGCGCTCATCGTGGCGGCGGTATCCGCCTGTCGCCACACTTTCACACCCCCCGCGAGGTGTTGGACGACGCGGCCGACGCACTGGAATGTCTGCTCGAAGCGCTGTAAGCCCACAGCGCCCTGGAACAGTGTTGACGGCATAAAAAACGGGAGGCAGTGCCTCCCGTTTCTGTATCAGCCTGATGACCGCATCGCGTATTTACAGCGTATGGGTCACACGGTCGGATTTCAGCGCCCCGGCCAGCAGGGTTTCGATTTTATCGCGGGCCATGCTCTCATCACCGGTAAACTGCACACCGATACCCGCCACTTTGTTGCCCTGCGCGCCTTTCGGAGTAATCCAGATAACCCGCCCCGCCACCGGCACTTTTTCCGGCTCGTCCATCAGCTTCAGCAACATAAAGACTTCATCACCCATCTGGTATTGCTTGCTGGTGGGGATAAACAAGCCGCCATCTTTAATAAAAGGCATATAGGCCGCGTACAGCACAGACTTGTCTTTGATGGTCAGCGACAGAATGCCGCTGCGGGCGGCAGCCGGATTGATGCTCATAAAGTCTCCCGCAACTCAGATGGTGCCACTGGGCGATTGGCCGTTTTGTATCATGGCCTGCCAGTGCAGCAACAAGGATTCGCACAGTAGTTGTTTATTGTAATTGCCCAGGCCCGACAGCAATTGACCCAACACGGCCTGAACTTTGGCTTGCAAGGTTAGCAGCTTTGCCGGGTCCAGGGTAGCGCAGTCACAGAGTGACTGCACCTCGCCTGCCAGGGTTTGCTGGGCTGCTGGCACCCCCATACGGGCCTTCAGGCAGTCCGATAAAACCAAGTAAAACCAACTAGTTACGTCAGTTATCTCGATTTTACTCCAGCTCTCTGCCAGCGACTGCAGGGGCAATTCACCCCGCCCCCACTGCCGCAATTGTTGCAGCCATTGCTGCTGTTGCCGGCTGCGGTCCTGCTGCAGCCAGTCGCGGGCAGCCAGCGGCGCGCCCATATTCAGTCGCAACGCCAGACTGGCCTGTTCACGGTCAACGCCCTGCTGCTGCAACCAGCTTAACGCCTGCTCCGTGGCCGGCGTGGTCAGCACCAGACGCTGGCAGCGGCTGCGGATGGTCGGCAGCACCGATCCGAAGCGCTCGGTTTCCAGCAGCAGATAACTTTCACCGGCGGGTTCTTCCAGCGTCTTCAGCAAGGCGTTGGCGGCATTGGTGTTCATCACCTCAACCGGGCTTAAGATCACCACCTGGCAACGGCTGATTTGCGGCGTCTGCGCCAGAAACTCATTCACTTTGCGAATGGCATCAATACGAATCTGGCGGCTGCCTTCTTCCGGCACGCAGAGCAGAAAATCCGGATGCGATCCGGCCGCCCAGAGGTTGCAGCTGTGGCATTCGCCGCAGGCGTGCTGCGCCGGACTCTGGCACAACAGCCACTGCGCGGCATGCAGTGCCAGCTCATGTTTGCCAATGCCTTTGTTGCCCGTCAGCAATAAGGCATGCGGCAATCCGGCACTGCGCTGGCGCTGCAGTAACTCTTGCCACACCGGCTCCTGCCAGGGAAGCAGACTCATAAACCGGTTAACTCCTGCAGTACGGCGGCAATTTGCTCCTGGACATAGCCCAGCGGCTGGCTGGCATCAATCCGGCGCATACGGCGGTTGTGCTGCGCCAGCCAGTGAAAACCTTGCTGCACCCGCTCAAAGAACTCCAGTTGTTCCTGCTCAAAACGGTCAATCACATCACCATTACTGACCGCCCGTCCGCGTGCCCTGGCCATGCCAACGCTTAGTGGGGCATCCAGCAGGAAGGTGCAATCCGGCTCCAGGCCGCGCTGCACCAGCAATTTAAGCTCTTCGATCCAGGCCTGTGGCAACCCGCGGCCAAAGCCCTGATAGGCCACGGTCGAATCGGTAAAGCGATCGCAGACCACCCACTTACCGGCGATCAGGGCCGGCTTGATTAAGGTATTGATGTGCTGGGCGCGGGCAGCAAAGACCAGCAGCAACTCCGCCATGGGGTCTACCGGTTCGCTGTGATGGGCTTTCAGCAATTGATTACGGATGGTCTCAGCCACGGGGGTGCCGCCAGGTTCACGGGTAACAACCACGTCAACGCCATGGCTGCGCAGCCACTCAGCACAGAACTGAATATTGGTGCTTTTGCCGACTCCCTCACCGCCTTCAAAGGTGATAAAACGTCCGGGCTGTATCATGCAGTCTTATTCCTCTGCGGGTGCCGGGCTGGCCGGCGGCGGTGCCGAACGGTAATCCGTGC